>DATDEV010000179.1:0-17495 GCA_036522995.1 Polyangiaceae bacterium | reverse complement strand
CGGGCCCGGTCGGGGGCGCGTGGGGGCCCTCGCTCGGCGGAGTCCCCACGCTGCGGCTGCCCGAACCGCGGCCAACGTCGGCGGCGGGCGTGCTGGGCGCCGCGTCACTCTCGAGCTCGGGCTCGGCCTTGGGTTCGGCCTTGGGTTCCTCGCTCTTGGCCGCGGGCTTGGGCTCGGCTCTCTGCGCCGCCTTTGGTTCGGTCTTGGCCGCGGGCTTGGGCTCGGCCTTCTCGGCCTTGGGGGCGGGTTTAGGCTCGGTTTTGGCGGGGGGCCTGGGCTGCTCCGCGGCCCCGCTGGGAGCCGCGGGCAGGCTGCCGGGCTTGGCCTGCGCGAGCGCGGCCACCGGGCTGAGCAGCAGCCCGAGCCACAACGGGTAGCGCGCCACCGTCGTCCGCATCGCCCCAGGCTTAACGGACGTCGGGTCGCCGGGTCAAATACGTGGGGTTTTCAGCCCTCGCCGGCGATCCGGGAAAGCGGCGGGATGACGGTCGGCGCGCTCGGCAGGTCGTGCTGCATGCGGCGGCGCTTGACCTCGAGGTACGAGGCCGAGAAGGGGTTGGCCGGAACCAGCACCGGTACCCGGCGCTCCACGTGGATGCCCAGCTCACGCAAAGCGTCGAGCTTGAGCGGGTTGTTGGTCAAGAGCTCCACCGACTCGACGCCCAGGTCGCGCAGCATGGCAGCCGCGACGTCGTAGGTGCGCGCGTCCACCGGTAAGTGGAGCAGCTCGTTGGCTTCGATGGTGTCGGCACCCTTGGCTTGCAGCGCGTAGGCGCGCACCTTGTTGGCCAGCCCGATACCGCGGCCTTCTTGCCGCAGGTACAGCAGCACGCCATGCCCGCGACGCGCAATTTCGGCTTGAGCGCGTTCCAGCTGCTCGCGGCAGTCACACTTGAGTGAACCGAACACTTCGCTAGTGAGACACTCGGAGTGGATGCGCACCGGGATGCTGCGCTGGCCCTTCACGTCACCCATGACGAGCGCGCAGTGCTCGCGACTCAGCGCAGGATGCGCGTCCTCGTCTTCCCAGGTGAACACGTGCAGATCGAACGTGCCGTATCGGGTGGGGATGGGGGCCCGAGCTTTGTGCTCGAGCCGAGGGTCACGCTCGTGAGAGCCGAACGGGGACATCGCGGAAGCTCTGCCCAACATGGGGCCTGGGCCTTCGGGGGTCAAGTTGCAGCTCGACGCGGGCCGCCGGCCGAAGCGCGGCAAAGCTTCAAAATGGCGGACTCGAGCACCGCTTGCGGGGGTCGCCGCGAGCCGCCTTTTAGCTCCAAATCCAGGCGCGCCAGCAGCTCGGGCCAGCGCTCGAGGTCGGCGCGAGGCAAAACCTTCAGCTGTGAGGCGAGCTCGCGCGACTTGAACGGAGGCGCGCCGGCGCGGATGGCGGCCTGATCGGGTGAGGCGCCCTGCCGCAGCGCAGAATCGAAGCGCAACAGCTGGCGCGTCGACCACGCCAGCACGCCGAGCAAACGCAGCCCACGGTCTTGCGGATCGTAGACGTCGGACAGCGCCGCGAGCGCCGCGCCCGCGTCGCGTCGGCCCACCGCCGACACCAGCTCCCAGACGCTGGCGCTGCGCACGCGCACGATGCAGGTCGCCACGGCGTCTTCGATGATCTCGCCGCCATCGCCCACGTACAGGCACAGCCGTTCGACCGCGTCGGCCACCGGCGAGAGCTCCGGACCCGTGAGCTCTGCCAGCAGGTCGGCGACGCTCGAGCCTATCTTGCAGCCTCGTTCGGCCACGCGGCGCTCGATCCAGCGCGGCAAGTCGGCGCGCGCCAGCGGCTCGCAAGGCACCAAGAAGCCCTCCGCTTTGGCTTGCGTGTACAGCTTGCGCCGCTTGTCGAGCCCGGCTCCGTAGAGCACCAGCAGTGTGCTCGTGGACGGAGACTTGAGGTAGTCGAGCAGCCTCTCGAACGGGTCCTTGTCACTTGGTTTGGCGTCGGGTCGAGGGCCGCTGCCGTCAGCCTTGCGCTCCCAACGTTCGACGCTGCGCACGAGCACGAAGCGGCGCTTGGCCATCATCGGCAGGGTGCGGGCCGCCGCAAGCACCCGTTCCACGTCCACCTCGCCGGCCTGGAATTGGTCCTCGTTCAGACCCGCGATGCCGCCCTGGGTGCCGGCCGCCTTGAGCGCCGCCACCACGCCGCTGGCCACGTAGGCCTCGTCGCCCGTCACCAGGTAGACGGGCCGCAGCTCACCTCGAGCTGCTTCCGCGAGCGCTTGATCTGGCGTCACAGGGGGCTTCTATCACGGCGGGATTGGAACGTCGCGTCGCGCCGTAGTAGAGCAGCGGCGTGCGTTCTCAGCACGCGCTCGGCGCTCAGCAGCTCGAAGGTCGCCGGCCATCCCTCGTCGCGATCGGCAACTTCGACGGTGTGCACCGCGGTCATCGAGCCGTGGTCGCGCAGGCGCTCGAGCGCGCCCGCGCCGAGGGGCTGGTGCCGCTGGTGCTCACTTTCGATCCGCACCCAGCGCTGGTGGTGGGCGGGCGCGCGCTGCCGGCGCTCACGACGCTGGAGCGTAAGCTGGAGCTGCTCTGTCGCCAGGCTCCCGAGCTGCGTGTGGTCGTCGAACCGTTCACGCTGGAGCTGGCCAGGACCGAAGCTCGGGATTTCGTGGCGCGGCTGCTGGTCGAGCGCTTCGACGCCAAGGTGGTGCTCGTCGGCGAAAACTTTCGCTTCGGCCGAGGGCGCGCGGGTGACTTCGCGCTCTTGTCCGAGCTAGGCAAGCAGCTCGGCTTCCAGGCCTGCGCGGCGGCGCTCGAGGCGGACGCCGTGGCGCCGATCTCGAGCACGCGCGTGCGCGCAGCGCTGGAGCTCGGCGAGCTGAGCGAGGTCGAGCGTCTGCTGGGCCGGCCTCACTCGCTGAGCGGAGTGGTCGTACCGGGGCAGGGGCGGGGCAGGGGCATCGGCGTCCCGACCGCGAACCTCGATGGAATCGCCGAGGCCTTGCCGCCACACGGTGTCTACGCCGTGCTGGTGGACGAGCGTCGCCGCGGCCCTTACCAGGCGCTGGCAGCTGGGGTTGTAAGCTTCGGAGTCCGGCCGACGCTGGGTGCCGGGCCGAGCTTCGAAGCTCACCTTTTCGACGTTGCGGCCGACCTGTACGGTGCCGAGCTGCGGGTACACCTGGTGGCGCGGCTGCGCGACGAGCGAAAGTTCGCCGGCATCGACGAGCTACGCGCGCAAATCGAGCGTGACATGCAGGCCGCCCGCGTGGCGACGGCGTCTCGCAAGCCCGATCCCAGCGCGCTGCCGGCGTGGTACTAGTCCGGGCGGCCATGGACTTCGACCCCGCCGAGCTCGATACGTTGTCGCGTGAGGAGCTGATCCTGCGCGCACGTGCGCGCGGCATCGAGCGACCCGATCAGATGACGCGTGTCGAGCTGCGCGACGAGATCGTGCGCCTGAGCGAGCCGGACCTGGAGCGACAGCGTCGCTCGCGCGGCTGGCTCGGCGTTGCGCGCGACTTGCTCGCCAGCGTCGTCGAGTCGGGCTTGAACCTGCCCGACGCGGCGGCTGCCATTCGCGGCGACGCCAAGGCGGATCTCGATCTGCAGGGACCGCCTCCGGTCGCCACCGTAACGCTGGCCGAGATCTACGCGACCCAAGGTCACCACGACCAGGCGCTGCGCATGCTGGACGAGGTTTTGCAGCGCGAGCCCGAGCACGTCAACGCGGCGGCGCTACGCGCACGCCTGGTAGAGGAGCGGGAGCTCGGGCCTTCGCGCAGGCGGCGAGCCGCCCCGCCCGAGCCCCTGGCGGCCGCCCCGAGCGCAGCGCCCGCGCCTGTAGCGGTACCGGAACCGCCAGCACCGGAGCCGGCGCCGATGGCCGTTTCGGTCGAGCCCGCCGTCGAGCGCGCGCCTGAAGTTGCAGCGGCAAGCGAGCCCGCAGCACCGGTCGCGACCAAGGTCACGCCGGAGCCGGAGCCCACGTCCGAGGCGGAGCCAGAGCCCGCGCCTCAGGTCGTGGCTGAGCCGGAGGCGGCGCTCGCAGCGGCGCCCAGCGTGGCGTTGGCCCCGGCCGTGCTCGTGCTGCATTCGAATGGCCGCACGTTCGTGTACTGGCGTCTGCCGGCGATCACGGACACCTGGCGCGTGCGCAGCGTCGCCGTTCTTCCCGATCGGCAGGGCGCTACGGTTGAAGAAGAAGACCATCGGGTCGCAGCACTGGTCGGTGGCTTTTGGCTACGCCGCTTCCCGCCCGGCACGGAGGTGCGGGCTGCGCTGGGCGAGCTGACGCGCGACGGCTTCGTGCCCGTGACCGTGGCGCGGGTCGTTCCGAGCAGTGAAAGCGCGGGCTATGACCCGCCTGGCATCGGCACGGACGCCGACGCCGCGATCGAAGCGGCCGAGCTCGAGACCGCCGCCCGCGACGCTGCCGGTATCTGAGCACGCGAAACTAAGCCGCGAGCTGGCCGATGGGGCGGCATGGCAAAGCTGGGGGCAGCAGTCGCTGCGCTCGTCGTGGTGGCCGGCTTGGGGACCGAGACCCGCGCGCGCGCGCAAACGACCTCGGAAGCTGGTCACTTGTCGCTCACGCTGCACGGCCGGGTGAGCGAGTCGGCAGTGCTTGCTGAACGTGCCGGCTGGATCAGCCTGAACGTGCCGCTCGACGCGCTCGGCCGGCCCCGCCTCGTCGTGCCCGAGCCCGAGCCGAAGAGCAGCGAGCCCCCGGCAGCGCCCGAGGCTCGGCCCGCGACCCCCGCTGCGAGCGCTCCCCAGGTCGATTCATCCGCCGAGCCAGTGCTCGGCTTCGCTCAGCTCAAGGCCTTCGCCGAGTTCTCCAGCCGTGCGACGCGCGCGGCTCTGGCGGTGGTCGGTACCGCTGCCGAACGCCGCCGGCTCGATGGGCTTTCGTCGCGCTCGCGAGCTTCCGCCATGCTCCCCGAGCTCAGGCTACGCGCGCTGCGCAGCACCGACCAGGCGCTGCGGCTGGCTCCCGTCACCGATGACCCCTACCGCGTGACGCAGGCCGACGGCGCCGGCACGGTCCTGGAGGCCAGCGCCACCTTCCGCCTGGATCGGCTGGTGTTTGCCAACGCCGAGCTGGTGGTGGAGCGGCTGCGGCAGCGAGCGGGCGCCGAGCGGCTCAAGCTCGAGCGCCGCGTCTCCGACGCTCTGCTCGCGCTGTACCGCGCGCGCGAGCTGGCCTGCCTGGACAGCGCGACCGACGAGGCGCGCGCGCTCCAGCGCATCGCCGTGCTCCAGCTGCTCACCGAGCTGGACCTGCTCACGGCCGGCTGGTTCAGCGAGCACGCAGCCGTCTTGGGGCGCGCTATTTGGGGCTTTCCCGAGGCAGTGCTCGGCGCCTGCCAGCCCCCGGCTGCGAGAAAGGCTGTGGCGAGTCTGGACGACTCGGAGTAAATACGCCCCCGCCATGCTCGCCGATGCTCGTAACCTTCTTGCAGACCTCCAGAGGCGCGTCGATGCGCTAAGGGGGTCTCTTTGACGTCCCGGCCCTGAAGCGAGAGATCGACGAGCTCGACGAGCTGTCGAGCGCCCCTGACTTCTGGAACAACCAGGACAAGGCGCAAGCACTGATGCGCAAGCGCGCCGCAGCCGCCGAAAAGCTCGAGCAAGCGCAGACGCTGCAGAAAGAGCTCAGTGATGCCGGTGAGCTGCTGGAGCTGGCGGCGGCCGAGAACGACGAGAAGCTGATCGACGAGGTCGAGGCCAGCCTCGCGCCCATCGACGCCAAGGTGCGAACTGCCGAGCTGCGGCGCATGCTGAGCGGCCCGGTCGACCACGCCAACGCCATCGTCAGCATCAGCCCTGGCGCAGGCGGTGTGGACGCCAAGGACTGGGGCGAGATGCTGATGCGCATGTACCTGCGCTGGTGCGAACGCAAAGGCTACAAGACCGAGATCGTCGACTACGAGCCCGCCGAAGAGGCCGGTATCACCGGCGCCTCGTTCACCGTCGCGGGCCCCAACGCCTACGGCTATCTGCGCGCCGAGGTCGGCGTGCATCGCTTGGTGCGCATCAGCCCCTTCGACGGCAACGCCCGGCGCCAGACCAGCTTCGCCGCGGTCGAGGTGACCCCGGACGTGGAAGACGAGATCGACATCGTGGTCGAAGACAAGGACATCGAGATCACGACCATGCGCGCTGGTGGCAAGGGCGGGCAGAACGTGAACAAGGTCGAGACCGCGGTGCGTCTGCGCCACCTGCCCTCGGGTCTGAACATCGTGTGCCGCGCGGAGCGCAGCCAGCATCAAAACCGCGCCATGGCCATGAAGATGCTCAAGGCCAAGCTCTACGAGCTGGAGCAGACCAAGCGCGAACAGGCGCAAGCGGCCTACGAATCGACCAAGGGGCAGATCGCCTTCGGCAGCCAGATTCGCAGCTACGTGCTGCAGCCCTACCAGCTGGTGAAGGACCTGCGCACCGAGCACGAGACCGCCGCGGTCACCGACGTGCTCGACGGGGATCTCGATCCCTTCATCGAGGCGTTCCTGCTCAAGAACGCCGACAAGCAGCCGGTAAGCGCGCCGCCGGTCAACGGCGCCTGAGGGCCGGACCGGCCCTTGCCCCGCGAATTCCATCACACATAGACGGGGCGGGTTTCTCGCGCTAAACGCGGGGCACCGCCGCCTGGGCGCGGCGCGTAACGAGGCACACAGCTAAATGTCGGCGGAAAGCTCGGAAGAGGCGCTCATTCAGCAGCGACGCGAGAAGGCGGCGCGGCTGCGCGAGCAGGGGCAAAACCCATTTGCCAACGACGTCAGGCTCGACAAGCGCAGCTCCGTTCACGAGCTGCGCCAGCGCTTCGAGCCCGCGCTGATCGACGTCAAAGAGCTGCGCTACGACCCGGCGCGCGTCGAGGAGCTCGGGCAGCAGGAGTCGCTGCTGGTCCTGGGGCGCATCGTGCTGCGTCGCGGCTTCGGCAAGGCGAGCTTCATTCGCTTGCGCGATGCGAGCGGTGAGATCCAGCTGTTCGCCAAGCAGGACATTTTGGGCTCCGGCTTTGCTGCGCTGGAGACCATCGACATCGCCGATCACGTCGAGGCGCGCGGTCGCGCCATGGTCACCAAGACCGGCGAGCTCAGCATCGAGCTGTCGTCGATCAGGCTGATCACGAAGGCCTTGCGCCCGCTGCCCGACAAGTGGCACGGCCTGACCGACACCGACATTCGCTACCGGCGGCGCTACGTCGATCTGGTCTCGAATCCCGAGGTCGCCGTGGCGCTGCGCTCGCGCTCGCTCGTGGTGCAGGCGCTACGCGACTTCCTCGATCGCCGTGACTTCCTCGAGGTGGAGACGCCGACCCTGCACACGCTGGTCGGCGGCGCGACCGCTCGGCCCTTCACCACCCATCACAACGCGCTCGACCTGGACCTGTTCCTGCGTATCGCCCCCGAGCTGTATTTGAAGCGTTTGCTGGTGGGTGGCTTCGAGCGCGTCTACGAGATCGGGCGCTGTTATCGCAACGAAGGCATCAGCACTCGGCACAACCCCGAGTTCACGATGCTCGAGTTCTACATGGCCTACGCCACGTACGAAACGCTGATGCCGCTGGCCGAAGCGCTGTTTCGCCACGTGGACGCCTTCGTGCTCGAACGCCTGCAAAAGCTCGGTCTGAGCGAGGTGGCCGAGAAGCTGCGCGCCGAGCGTCCGTTCACCTTCGACGAGCCGTTCGCGCGCGTGCCGATGCGCTCCGCCGTGGCGAGCTCGCTCGAGCGCGCAGGCCTCTCCGCCGGCATCGCGGAGAAGCTCGAGCAACTGGCGTTCGTGATGGGCGCAGACGGCAAGCGCCTGCCGGGTCCCATGGATGCCGAGGTCGAGGGCTACCGGCAGCAGAGCGAGCGCGCCGGGCGCATCGATTGGGGCAACCTCAGGCGCGCGCTCAGCCATTGCGCCTTGCCCGGTGAGCGGCTGTTCATCGCCTACGAGTACCTGGCGGAGCCGTTCCTGGCCGAGGATTACCGCAGCCAGGACGGCCAGAAGAGCGTGCCGGTATTCATCACCGACTATCCGTTCGAGGTTTCGCCGCTGGCGCGCAAGAAGGACAGCGACCCCACGCTGGTCGACCGCTTCGAGCTCTTCGTGCAGGGCCGCGAGCTGTGCAACGCCTTCAGCGAGCTCAACGACCCGGACGATCAGGCGGCGCGCTTTCGCGCCCAGCTCGATGCCAAGGAGCGCGGCGCCGAAGAGACCATGGACTTCGACCAGGACTACGTGATGGCGCTCGAGCACGGCATGCCCCCGGCCGCCGGTTTCGGCCTGGGCGTGGATCGGCTGGTGATGGCCGTCGCGGGGCAGGCTTCGATCCGCGACGTGATCGCTTTCCCGCTGCTCCGGCCCGAATGATGCTCCTCTCGCTTCCGCCTCGTCAGGTCACGACCGAGCTCGGCTGGCTGGCCCGCAGCTGGGCCGCGCTGGGCATCTATGGGCGCATCGGCGTGGTGCTGCTGGGCGTGGGCTTGGTGGGCGCGCTGGTGTTCTTCGGCATGCGCGCGCTGTCGCGGCGTGTTGGCCCGCAGCTGTGGCGCTGGCTGCTGCGCATCTTCACGGGCCTGATGCTGGTCGGAGTCATCGGCCTGGGCCTGTGGACCCGCGTCCTGCCCGAGAACAAGGGCACGGTGTTCGTGCTCTGGCACCAGCTCGTGCGCATCGGGACGGTGGTCTGCGGCATGGGCCTGGTGGTCGGCTTCCTGGCCCTGGCGGTGCCGTTCGTGCTCGACACGCTCGAGCGCGGGAGCTTCACCTGGTTCGTCAGCGCGCGCCACGTGCGGGCCACCAAGAGCGGCTTTCTGACGGTCATTTCCGTGCTTTCGATCCTGGGCGTGGCCGTGAGCGCCCTGGCGCTGTGCGTGGTGGTCTCGATCATGGGCGGCTTTGGCGCCGACCTGAAGCGCAAGATCCTCGGCAACAACGCGCACGTGCGCATCGAGACCAAGAAGGTCGGCGGCTTCACGCACTGGCGTGACCTGGCCGACGACCTGCGCCTGGTGCCGGGCGTGCGCGCGGTCACGCCGGTGGCGGGCGGCGAAGCCATGGCCTCTAGCGCCTCCAACACGGCGGGCATGCTGCTGCGCGGCGTGGACCCAGAAACCATCGGCACCGTGATCGACCTGCTCGGCAACATCGAGGTCGGCAAGTTTGCCTACCTCGAGGACACGCGGCGGCTCGCCAACCTGCCGCCCAACGAGCCGATCGGGCTCGGGCCCGGGGGCGAGGTTTACCTGAAGGGGCCGGAGATCAAGTCCTACCTGGACAAGCTCGACTCTGACGTGGCCGATGCCGTGAGCCCGGTCGACGTTTATCCCGGGATCGTCATTGGTCGCGAGCTCGCCAAATCGCTGCACGTCTACATCGGCGATGAAATCACGCTGGTCTCGCCGATCGGCGATCTGGGCCCGATGGGGCTCATGCCCAAGAGCCGCCGCTTTCGCATCGCCGCCATCTTCTACAGCGGCATGTACGAGTACGACGCCAGCCAGGCGTACACCAAGCTCGACGCCGCGCAGGACTTCCTGGACTTGGGCCAGAACATCACCGCGCTCGAAATCAAAGTCGACGACGCCGAGCGCGTGGAAATGGTGCGCCCGCTCATCGAAAAGCAGCTGCAGCGCAGCGATGTACGCGTGCGCGACTGGAAAGAGCTGAACAAGAACCTGTTCAGCGCGCTGAAGCTGGAAAAGATCGCCACCTTCGTCATCTTGTCGCTGGCGATCCTGGTCGCCAGCTTCTGCATCATCTGCACGCTGCTGTTGATGGTCACCGAGAAGAGCAAAGAGATCGCCATCCTCAAGTCGCTGGGCGCCAGTGACAACGCCATCCTGACGATCTTCATGACCGAAGGCGTGATGATCGGCGCCATCGGCACGCTGTTCGGCGTGGCTACCGGCTACGCTGCCATTAAGGGTTTGACCTGGTTCGGCCTGCGCCTGGATCCCGACGTCTACTACGTGGATCGGCTGCCGATCTCGGCGGATGGCGTGGATTTCCTGCTGGTGGCGCTGTCGGCGCTCTTCATCACCACCCTGGCAACCGTGTACCCGGCCGTTGCCGCGAGTCGCTTGCGGCCGGTCGACGGTATCCGCTACGAATGAGCAGGCCCACGCCCGCTCGAGGAACTTGAAATGGCCGAAGCGCTCGTCATCGTCGAAGATCTGCACAAGAGCTTCCAGCACATGGGCCGCACGCTCGAGGTTTTGCGCGGCATCGACCTCAACATCTACGCCGGTCAGGTCCTGGCCATCGTGGGCGCGTCGGGCGCCGGCAAGAGCACGCTGCTGCATTGCATCGGCACGCTGGACCTGCCGAGCGCAGGGCGGATCCGCCTGGGTGGCGAGGAGCTGACGACCATGAGCTCGTCACGGCTGGCGGCGATTCGCAACAAGAGCATCGGCTTCGTGTTCCAGTTTCACCACCTGCTACCCGAGTTCAACGCGCTGGAGAACGTGATGCTGCCGGGGCTGATCCAGGGCAGGAACCGGCGCGAGATGGAGAAGCGCGCGGGCGCGCTCTTGGAGGAGGTGGGGCTTTCCCATCGCGCCAGTCATCGACCCGGCGAGCTCTCGGGTGGCGAACAGCAACGCGTGGCCGTGGCCCGGGCGCTCACGCTCGATCCCAAGCTGCTCTTGGCAGACGAGCCGACTGGCAACCTCGACAGCGCGACCAGCGAGGCGATTCACGATCTATTCTTCCAGATCAATCGCCAGCACGGCACCACCATCGTGGTCGTGACTCACAACTCCGCTTTCGCCGAGAGCATGCCGCGCGTGCTGCGCATGCGTGACGGCAAGGTCGAAACCGACGACGTCGGTCGCAATCAGGCCGCCCGTATCAGCGCTGCCAACTCAGGGTAGCGGCAGCACGTGCAGCGCGTCACCGGGTTCGGCAGCCAGCAGCTCGCACTCTGCGCTCGGCAGCCAGAGCCGTTCGTCTCGCTCGTGAACGCGGCTGGCCACCGCCCTGAAGTAGGGCGCCTGGGCTAGCCGACGCGTCACCAGGCAGCGTGGCCCCGGTCCCAGGGCTTCCGGACCCAGCGCGCCACCGAAGACCACCTGGCGCGTGCTCTGGACGAGGGACACGTCGTCGGCCTCCGCCACGAAGTGCGGACCGCCGTCGAACGGGTCGATGCGCTCTGCGTAACGAAAGCCGATGCGGCGCAGCATTCGCTCCACGCCGCGCGTCTGGGCCCCCACTTTGCCGATCACGGCCTGCGCCTCGGCGGAGAGCAGGCTGGCGTACACCTCACCGCGCGGGAACAAGTCGCGAATGAAGGTCTTGTCCTCGCTCGAGCGCAGATCGGCTTCGGCGTAGCTCATGCCGGTAAAGCGCCTGCCGAAGGCTTCCCACAGGCGGCTGGTGCCGTCCGGCTCCAGCGGCGGCATCAGCTCTGCCAGCAGCTCGGACTTGAACAGCTCGCGGTGCGCAGCGATGAAGGCGAACCGCACGTACGAAATCAGCAGCCCGAGCTTGGCGTCGACCCTGCGATGGTGCGGGCTTACCACCAGGCCGCCGAGCTCCGTCGGACCATCGTACGAGAAGCCGATGCGCAGCACGGTGTGCTGAAAATGCAGATCGGTGGAGCTCGAGTACTTCTCCTCGGTGCTCACGTCCAGGTAGATGTAAGGCGCGTCACGCCGTCCGAGCTGCGCCACGATCGTCGAGGTGCCCACGGCCTCGCCGAGCTCTAGATCGCGCAGCAGGAACACGTATTTGCGTCGCCGCGGATTGTCGATCTGCCCAGCGAAGCTCTTCTCGGAGGTCTCGAGCAGGCGCGCAATGTGGCCCGGCTCGTGCGGCAGGTTGACGGAGTTCAGGTGGCGAGCAAGGCTGAGGAGCTCGGCCTGGTCGCTCGGCGTTGCCCCGCGGATCTCGTAGCGCGCCATGCAGCAGAGCGATTACCCCTAGCACAAGCACCTATTTTCAGCCTGCCGATAGCGACAACTCGTGATAAGAGGGCCGGCTTCGGATGAGCCATTCCGCACCCAATTGGTCATTTCCGCGCGCTGACGCGCTGCCCCCCTACGCGTTCGTGACGACGGACGCAGCCAAGGCCAAGGCCAAGGCTAGCGGTGCCGATCTGATCGACCTGGGTCTCGGCAATCCGGACCGCGCTACGCCGCGCGAGATCTTGGATGTGTTCCACGCCTCCGCCGACATCGGTGCCAATCATCGCTACCACCCCGGTCGGGGCTTGCCGGAGCTGCGCAAGGCCTGCGCCGCCTGGTACGCGCGCCGCTACGAGGCCAGCTTCGACCCGGACACCGAGATCATCGTCACCATGGGCGCCAAGGAGGGCATGAGCCATCTGTGCTTTGCCATGCTGGGGCCGGGGGACGTGACGATCGCGCCCGACCCTTGCTATCCGATCCACGCCGGAGCGCCGCGTATAGCGGGCTCGGAGGTCGAATACTACACCGCGCGCGCCGGGCTCGCGCCGGCCGAAGCCGTGTCGCAGGCCATCGCGCGCGTGGAAGCGCGGGGCAAACGCCCCAAGCTGGTCATCGCCAACTACCCGCAGAATCCGACCGGGCTCGTGATCAGCCGTGAAGAGATGACCGATCTCACGCGCGTGGTGCAGCGCAGCGGCGCCCTGTTCTTGCACGATCTGGCCTACGCCGATCTCGATTTTCACGCCCGCTTCGCCCCCAGCATCTTCGATTGCGGCGTACCACGCGAGGAGGTCAAGCGTTTCGCCGTCGAGGTGTTCTCGATGTCGAAGAGCTACAGCATGCCCGGCTGGCGTGTCGCCTACATGGTCGGCAACGAACGCATGATTTCGGCCCTCGGCCACATGAAGACTTACCTGGACTACGGGACGTTCGCGCCTCTGCAGTACGCAGCGGCCTGGGCGCTCACGCATGGTGATCACATCGCGAGCGAATTGCGCGATCTGTATCGCAAGCGCGCCACTGCGCTGGTCGACGGTCTGCATCGCGCGGGTTGGACCACGGTGGCCGAGCCGAGCGGCACGATGTTCGTGTGGGCCGAGCTCCCGCCGGAGCTGCGCGAGTCGGGCTCGATGGCAGCGGCCACCGATCTGATCGAGCGCGCGCACGTGGCGTCGGCGCCCGGCATCGGCTTCGGTGCCGGAGGCGAAGGCTACCTGCGTTTCGCGTTGATCGAGGATCCGCCGCGCATCGCCGAGGCTTGCGAGCGCATCGGTCGCTGGCTGAAGCGCTAGGGTGGGTGGAGCGAGCTAGGGCGCGGGCGGCGGCACGCTGGTGGGCACCGACGCTGGCACGATGCTGACGCGCGGCGCGCCGTCGTCGGGGGCGCGCAGGCGCTGCAGCACTGCCAAGGCGCCGCGTAGGACGATGGCCAGGATGCCGCCGAGCGCTACCGCGTTGGCGACCAAGAGCCCGACCGCGCGATGGTGCAGGAGGCGTCCACCCCAGTCCCACATGTCCGAGAGCCGTGAGGCATCGGGTGTGAGCGTGAAGGCGGTCTCGAGCTTCAGGTGCGGATTGAGCCGCAGGTCGAGCCAGGCGTAGGCGACGATCAACAGCGTCGCCAGCAGCCAGGTTTTGAGGAAGCTCGAGAGCGAGTCCACTTCGCAGTCTACCACGGCCCGAGCGTTTGGCCCGGGCTCCCTGCCTTGGCCGAGCTTTCGTGGGGGGACGACGCTTTGCGGGGTGCGGCGAGGTGCTGCGCGAGACACAGCGCGCTCCTCGATGCCTGCCCGCGCTCACTCGACGCAACGTCGCTACGTCGGACCGCTGGCATTGGTCCGCTCGCGTGCTCAGCTGTCTAACAGGTTCGCCATCGAGCCTCGTTCCGAGACGCTGAGCTTACCGGCAGTCAGCTATCAACTGCGACAGGCGCGGAAAAATGCGATCGGGTCTGCGCGTGATCCTGTGCGGCACTCATCACCCGTGTGTAGAAGCCCGGTTCCTGCCGGCGATTTTTCACGCGCAGTTGCAAGCATGAGCCGCAAAAAGTACGTGAGTTTTCGCAGTTCAGCTCATGCGCGAGCGACTACCCGTGGCATGATGCTCTAGAGATGTCCTTGTACGGAGCGATCGAAGCCGGCGGCACGAAGTTCGTATGTGCAGTAGGCACTGGCCCTGAGGATCTGAAAGCACAGGCTCGCTTTCCGACCACTAGCCCGGAGGAAACACTGGGCAGGTGCATCGATTTCTTTCGTGCGCAGCCGAAGGTCGAGGCGCTCGGCGTGGGTTGCTTTGGCCCGATCGAGCTCCGCCGCGGCGCGACCTTCTATGGTCATGTCACGACGACACCGAAGCTCGGTTGGGGCAACGCTGACATCGTCGGTCCGCTCGAGCAGGCGTTGGGCGTGCCGGTCGGGTTCGACACTGACGTGAACGGCGCCGTGCTGGGGGAGTCGCGCTGGGGCGCCGCGCAGGGCCTCGATACGGCCATCTACGTGACCATCGGTACCGGCATCGGCGGCGGAGCGCTGGTCGGCGGGCGCCTCGCTCACGGCTTGGTCCACCCGGAGATGGGACACTTGCTGCTGCCGCGCGAGCCGGACGATCTGGACTTTGCCGGCGATTGCCCGTTCCACGGCGCGCGCTGCTGGGAAGGCGTGGCCTCTGGGCCGGCCATGGAACGCCGCTGGGGCCGGCGCCCCGAGACGCTGCCGCTCGATCATCCCGCTTGGGACCTCGAGGCGCGCTACATCGCCTCGGCGCTGACCACGCTGGTCCTGGTGCTGTCGCCGGATCGATTGATCTTGGGCGGCGGGGTGATGCAGGTCGAGCAGCTGTTCCCGCTGGTGCGCGAGCACCTGATCAAGTCGCTGTGTGGCTACGTGCAGGCCGACGCCATCATCACCGGCATCGACCAGTACGTCGTGCCGCCCCGGCTCGGGCAGCAAGCCGGTGTCGCCGGAGCGCTGGCACTGGCCGAGCGCGCCGCGCGCGAGCCGCACCCGCAGCGCGCTAGCCTGATTCAGTTCTCGTAGCGGGCGCCATCGGCTGGGCTCGCCACCGTGGAGGCTTCGCCGCGTTTGTAGCCGAAGAAGCCACGCCGCTTGATGATGTCGGCGATCTCGCTCGGCACCATACTCTCCCAGCTGTCGTCGCCTTCTTTGATGCGCTCGAGCACGTCGCGCGAGAAGATCTTGAGACAGTTGGGCTCGTAGTTGTCCAGCTGCTGGACGCAGCCGCGATCGACCAGGTAACCGTAGAGCTTCTGCAGCTCGGGCGGGATCTCGAGGTTTTGCACCGTCGAGAGCTTCTGCGTGGTCGGGTCGAGGTAGGGGTAGACGTACAGCTTGAGGTCGTTCTTGAACAAGCGTCCGAACGACTCCAGGATGCCGCCGTCGAGATCGAGGTAGTACTTGTCGTCGAACAACGTGAGCAGGCTGGCAGCGCCGAGCGTGATCGCCACGGGCCGCGAGGTGTGGCGGCGCAGGTAGGCGGCCAGTCGGTAGTATTGGAAGTAGTCGGAGATCAGCACGGTCTTGCCGGCGGCCGCCAGCACGTCCGCACGCGCCAAAAAGTCGCGGTAGTCGATCTGGCCGCCGACGATCAGATTGCGCATCGTGATCTCGGCCAGCTCTACGATCTCCTCGTCCGAGCCGAGCGACTTCTGGAACTCCTCGTGCGCGCAGCGCAGCATGTCGATGTTGACGCGACACACCGGGCGAAAGCTGCCGCGCTCGACCAGCACCGGCCTCTTGTAGAGCACCTCGGACGGCTGCAGCACCTGGCCCTTGGGACCGAACATGGCGGCACCCGACAGGCCGAGCTGAACGAGCTTCAGGCTCATCACGCGGTTGTCCACGTGCCGGAACTCGATGCCCGAGAACTCGATCATGTCGATCTCGATGCGCTGGGTGGTCAGGCTGTCCAGCAGCGACTCGACCAAACGGTCGGGATCGTGGTGCATGAAGAAGGCGCCGTAGAGCAAGTTCACGCCCACGATGCCGAGCGCCTCCTGCTGCAGCGCGTTTTCGACGTCCAGCATCCGCATGTGGATGATGATCTGGCTGTCTTGATCGCGCGGGTGGGCCTGGAATTTCACGCCCATCCAACCATGGCACTCGTTGGTGCCCTTGTAGTTGCGCGCCGAGACCGTATCCGCGAAGGCGAAGAAGGAGGTGGTGTCGCCGCGCGCGTCGCGCAGGCGCTTGATGTTGAGCTCGTGCTCGTAGTTGAGCATGCTCTCCAGGCGCTGGCGCGCCACGTAGCGCTGCGTCTGCCCGTAAATCGCGTCGCTGACGGCCATGTCGTACGCCGAAATGCTCTTGGCGATCGTGCCGGCAGCTCCGCCGACGCGGAAGAACCAGCGCACCACCTCTTGGCCGGCGCCGATCTCGGCGAAAGTGCCGTAGCGCTTGGCGTCGAGGTTGATCGCGAGCGCCTTCTGATGCGTATCGAGCCGTTCCGAGTGAGACGGGTCGCGGGGGGGAGCGAGCATGGGGGACGGCCCATTGGTAGCACGTCCACCAACTCCTTCAGTTACAGGACTGTTTCGCGGCTCGGGCCGTGCTTTTTGTAGCGCTTGGCGCGCGTCTCGTTGTCGGTTGGGGCCCGAACCCCAACCGTGCTTGGGGGCCGGGTGCTCAGCGTGCTCGGCAAGCTAGCAGTCGCCGCAGGCCTGACTCCCGTCCGAGCATTGGCTGGGGGCGGCGCTGCCGAGGCACGTCACGCTGCAGCCGCTGGTCGAGCTGCAGCTCACGCGACAGCTGCCCGTGCATTCGACGTCGCAGCGCGTGACGTCGCGGCAATCGATGCGGCTCTGGTCGCCGACTCGGACCTTGCACCGATTCGTGTCGTGGCATTCGAAGTGGCAGCGCTCGTCACAGACCGCCGTGCAGCCCACCGCGTCGTGACAGCTCACGTTGCAGTCGTCGCCGCAGCTGGTATTGCATTCCTGCGCCGCGGAGCACTGCGAGCTGCAGGCGTCCTGGCAGGCCACCGTGCAGTGCTCGAGGCTGGAGCAGCTCGGGCTGCAGCCGTCGTCTGCGCAGCCGAGAAAGCACTCGTGTCCGCCGTGGCAGGCGCAGGGCTGCCCGGGGTCGCAGCGGTCGTCGTCGTCGCAAGCGGGGGCAGCGAGCAGCAGCCACGAGCAGACCAGGGCACCGAACCAAGGGCGCATTTCGCCCCGACTATGCCAGCATCTGGGACCGGTGCCAGCCGCAAGCGTCGGCCGCCGCGCCTAGCCCCAGCGCAGCGAGTTGCCCTGCGCGTCCTTCAAGCTGCCAGTGGCAGCCAGGATGAGATCGATCACTTGCCAGATGCCGAGGCCGCCGCAGGTGACGAGCTTGAGCACGCCCAGGCCGGTGTGGCCGAGCAAGAAGCGGTCGATGCCGAGGTTGCCGGCCAGCACGCCTGCCAGCAGCACGTGATTGCCGTTCACGGTCGGATTGCCCTGCACCTGCTCGGGCGGGCGCAGCCGCTTGCCCTCGCTGTCTTTGAGCTCACCGAGCGCGCACATGATCACATCGATGAGGTACCAGAGCCCGAGCCCGCCGCAGGTCAGCAGCTTGAGCACGCCCAGGCCGGTTTGCCCGAGGTAGAAGCGATCGACTCCGAGGTAGCCGAGCAGGTACG
>DATDEV010000178.1:0-2390 GCA_036522995.1 Polyangiaceae bacterium | reverse complement strand
GAGCGCTCGCGCGCCAGCCTGGGGGCGATGCCAGCGGCAGCCTCGCCACTGACGGCAGCCCAGGTCGCTCACCTCAGGAGTCTGCGCGACGAGCGTCGCGTGACGATCGCCGAATGAGCGAGGACCCCCACCCGCCCCTGAACTTGCGCGCCGGTTTGTGGGCGCTGTTCGTCTTCGCCTGCCTGGGCTTGCTGCTCGAGGGGCTGCACGGCTTCAAGGTTGGCCTGTACCTCGACGTGTCGAACGAAACGCGTCGTCTGCTGTGGCGCCTGGCGCACGCCCACGGTGCGCTGCTGGGGCTGCTGAACGCCTGCTTCGCGCTGCTGGCGCAGCACTTTCCGCGCTTGGACGACAGACTGGCCGGGCGGGCGCTGCTGCTCGCGCTGCTGCTCATGCCGGCTGGCTTCTTGCTCGGGGGCGCCTTCGCCAAGGGCGCTGACCCGGGCGCCTCGGTCGGGCTGGCCGCGGCCGGAGGCCTGGCGCTGGTGCTTGGTCTCGGCCGCCTCGCCTGGCTATGCTCGCGCCGTGTCGCTCGTCAGCATCAGCCGTGAGCTAGCGCGCCAGGTCGGCAAGCTCGAGTTCTCGGAGCCAGTCAGCCACGTCTACAATCCGCTCGTCTACGCGCGCGAGCCGCACGAACGCTACCTCGAGCTGTGGGGCAAGGGACCCAAGCGCGTTCTGCTGCTGGGCATGAATCCAGGTCCCTTCGGCATGGCGCAGACGGGCGTGCCCTTCGGTGACATCTCGCTGGTGCGCGAGTTTCTGCGTGTCGAGGGTAAGGTGCAAAAGCCTCCGCGCGAGCACCCCAAGCGTCCCGTGGCCGGCTTCGCCTGTCCTCGCGGTGAGGTGAGCGGACAGCGACTGTGGAGCTTCGCGCGCGACCGTTTCGGCTCGCCCGAGCAGTTCTTCGAGCACTTCTTCGTGGTGAACTATTGTCCGCTGGCCTTCATGGAAGCGAGCGGCGCCAACCGCACGCCGGACAAGCTGCCCAAGGCCGAGCAGCAAGCGCTGTTTGCCGCCTGCGACGCTGCGCTCGGGCGCATCGTGAGCGAGCTGTCGCCCCAGCACGTGATCGGTGTCGGGGCTTTCGCCAGCGCGCGTGCCAAGCTGGCGCTGCCGGGCTTCTCGGGCGCGGTCGCGACCGTCTCACATCCGAGCCCCGCCAGCCCCAAGGCCAATCGCGGCTGGGCCGAGTTGGTGGAAAAGGAGCTCGAGCAGCATGGCCTGGGCCCCCTATTCCCGAAAAAACGCCGAAAATAGCGGGCACGCGCGGCGCATTTAGCCGGGCCGATCCCGAAAAACGCGTCTAAGCTCCCGCCGCCTCATATGCTACTCGCCGCACTCGCCTCGCTGCCAAAATGGGAATGGAACGTCGACCCCGTGATGTGGGCCCCGTCGAAGGGGCCGGTGGTCGCGCTGATCGCGGCCTTCGGCGTGCTGTCGCTGCTGATGGGCCTGAAGCGCAAGATCAGCGACCAGACGACGACGGGCGTGATGTTCCTGGGCATGGCCGGGCTGCTGTGGATGTTTCTGGGTGAGCGCGTCGAGCTCCGCTACTACAGCCTGCTGTTCGTGGTCGTGTTCCTGGGCGGCCATGCGCTGCTCAACTGGCAGGTCAAGCGCGGTGGCGGCAGCCCCGAGGTAGCGAGCGACTTCATCGTTTACGGTGTGCTCGGCGTGCTGCTCGGCGCGCGCCTCGGCCACGTGCTGTTTTACGATCTGGACAAGGCGCTGGCGGACCCGTGGTGGGTGTTCAAGATCTGGACCGGGGGGCTCGCCAGCCACGGCGCCGTCATCGGTCTGATTTTCGTGATGTGGCTGTTCACGAAGCGGCGCGGGGTCCCGTTCCTCGAGGGCGCCGATCGCTTCGCGTTCTCGGCCACGCTGGGCGCGACCGTGGTGCGCATCGGCAACCTGATGAACTCCGAGATCGTGGGCCGCAAAGTGCCCGATCAGTCGTGGGGCATGCGCTTTCCGCGTGCCGACCACGGCCTGGCAGAGGTCCCGCTGCGCTACCCGAGCCAGATTTTCGAGATCCTGCTCGGCACGTTCGTGTTCATCGGCCTTATCGTGGCCGATCGCGTGATGGGCAAAGAGAAGCGCCCGCGCGGTGCGCTGATCTCCTGGTTCTTCGTGCTGTACTTCGGCGGGCGCATGTTCACCGAGCGCTACAAAGAGATCGAAGCGCTGCCGGCTGACTCGGCGATCACCATGGGTCAGTACCTGAGCTTCCCCGGCATCCTCTTGGGTCTCCTCGGCTTGTGGTACGCGTACAAGCGCCGCGAGCCCTCCGGCTGGGTCGAAGACGGTGACGAAGCGTTGCCCGCTGCCGCCGAAGACGAAGAAGACGAAGAAGACGAAGAAGACGAAGAGGAGCGCGACGACGAGCA
>DATDEV010000177.1:0-6475 GCA_036522995.1 Polyangiaceae bacterium | reverse complement strand
TGCGAGACTTCTTGACGTTCTGGGTCACGCGGGTACCTTCATACAAGGTTTTTGTCCTTGAGGTCGATGATGCGCGTTCACGAAATGGCAGACGAGAGCGAGCTGGTGCGGCGCGTCCCGTTCGCTATGGCGCTGGTCCTGCTGATGAGCGCCTGCGGCAGCAGCCCCGTGGGCCCGTCCCCGGAAAAGCCCGCGCCCAGCGCTCCTGGCGGAGGCGTGCAAGAGCCGACCGGTAACCCCGCGCCTTCGCCCATCAATGCGCCGGACTACCAGCGCAACGAGTACCCGGCAGGCCCGTACGGGGTCGCGCGCGGCGCCACGCTCGAGAATCTGGCCTTCCTCGGCTGGCGCGATCCGGTCAAGTCTGGCTACGACGCGACCAAGCTCGAAACCGTGCGCATGTCGGACTTTTACAACCCTGACGGTCGCAGCAATCTGAAGCTGTTGTGGATCAATGCCTCGGCGGTCTGGTGCTCCGTTTGTAAGTTCGAGATGGAGGACATCAAGAACGCGGGCGTGCGCGCGGCCTTCGCCGCCAAGGGTGTCGAGCTGATCGGTACGCTGTTCGAAGACAGCAGCGCCGGGCCCGCCACACCGGCTGACCTGACGCGCTGGGGGCAGGCTCCGAAGCACGCCATCGAGTTCCCGCTGCTGCTCGACCCCGGCTTCAAGCTTGGCGCCTTCTTCGTCTCCGACGCCACGCCGCTCAACATGCTGGTGGATGCGCGCACCATGCGCGTGCTCGACGCGACCATGGGCTACTCGACGGACTATTGGGAGCAGGTGGATGACCTGCTCGCGCGCTTGTGACGCGGCTGCTCCGGTGCTGAAAAAGCTCGCCCTCATTTGCGGCTGCGGGATGCTTTGGGGCTGTGCGCCCGCTGCTCCGTCGCCCGCCGTCGGCCCGAGCGGGGGCGAGGCAGCGGCGTTGCCGCCTGACTTCGAGCTGCCTCGCTTGGGGGGCGGGAGCGAGCGCCTCTCCGACCATTTCGGCAAGGACGTGGTGCTGATCGATTTCTGGGCCACGTTTTGCAAGCCTTGCCTGCGCGCAATGCCCGATCTTGACGCGCTCTACCGCGCACGCAAGGCGCGCGGCTTCGTGGTGCTGGGCGTCGCCATCGACGGCCCCGGCTCTACTGCGGAGGTGCAGGCAGAAGTCGCGCGACTGGGCATTTCGTTTCCGATCCTGCTCGATCAAGAGAGCCGTGCTGTATCGCTCTACAATCCGCGCGCCACGGCGCCGTTCAGCGTCCTGATCGGTCGCGACGGCCGAGTGCTGCAGAAGCGCGAGGGCTACACGACCGGTTCCCACGAAGCGCTCGAGCGCGATCTCGACGCCGCCCTGCGCTGAGCCGGGGCGTGGCCGCAATCGCTCAGTCCACCTCGATCACCTCGCGCTCGAGCACGCCGCCCGCGCGGTCGACCTCGAACACCATGAAGTGTCGACCGATGCGGTCGAAGCGCTCCGGGATGGCCCCACCCCCGCCAGAGATGAAGGCCGGGATGCCGGCGTTGTCGAACTCGTAGTACGAGTGCACGTGGCCGTAGAGCGTGAGGTCGACGCGCCCATTCGCCAGGCGTGCCAGAGCTTTGGCCGCTTCGCTGCGGCTCGCCCATGAGCCGTTACGCACGCCGATCGGGTCGACGGGTGGAATGTGCATGGCCACGATGTGCACGTCGTGACGCGCGCGCGAAAGCCAGTCATCGAGCCAGTCGTAGACGATCGGATCGAGCGTGGCGCTGGCCGAGTCGAGCAGCGTGAAGTACACCCCGTGAAAGCGGAACTGGAAATTCCCGCGGCCGAAGTACTCGTGGTAGAGGTCCGGGCTGGTGCCGAGCTCGTGGTTGCCGAGCGTCGTGAAATAGGGAATTTGCAGGCGCTCTAGCTCGTGCTGGTAGCGCTCCAGCTCGGCGCGTGTGCCCTGCTCGGTCAAGTCGCCGGCCCCCAAGAGGAAGCGCAATTGCGGCTGCTCGTTCAGCTTGTCGAAGACGTCGGCGACGTCGACGATCGCTTCCTGCACGTCCGACAGCAGCGCGAACCTGAACGGCTCGGCGCTATCGTCGTCGGGCGCGGCGAGCCGCAGCGAGACGCTGCCGGCGGGTGCCTGCAGTCGCCACAGCTTGCGTGTGGGCATGCCGGCGTCGCCGAGCGCCGTGAGCTGGGCGAGCGCGCCGTCTGCCAGCGAAAGCCGGGCGTCGGTGAGGCAGTTCTGAATCTCGATCTCGAGCTGGCGTGGCTGGTCGAGCCGCAGCTCCACGTCGAAGCCGGGTGCGCTGCCCCACAGCACGAGTCGGTCGTCGCTCAGCTCGCGGACGGCTGCCAAGCCGCCCGTGACGTCCACGGCGACGCCTGCGTGCGCTGCCTGACCCACCTCTTGGTCACGTTCGGCGCGCTCCTCGCTCGGGCGCAGACACGACAGCACGAGCAGCATGCAGAGGCCGATTCGCAGTGGGTCCTTCATGGCTTCTTCTCCGCTACCGGCGCGCGGGCGCCCGGCCGAAATATCAGTGATCCGCCAGCCAGGTACGCCGAGCCCGCCTGCACGTCGGCTGCGATGCCGAGGCTCTCCACGAAGAACCAGCGCGCGCTCAGCCCGAAATGCCCGACGACGCCGCTACCCAGGCCGGTCAGCTTGAGGCCCGCGGCGTAGTCGTCGTGGCGATGGTCGTAGTAGACGAGGAGCTCGCTGCCCGGCGCGCTCAGCCCGCGCAGCGTGACACCGAAGCCGATGCGGCCGAGCAGCAAGTGCTCGAGGTCGCTCGGGATCGATAGCCCGCTCAGGTCGTAGTCGGTGCGGCCGAGCGCATAGCCCAGCCCCAGCTCGACGAAGGCGCCGCGCAAGCTCGGACCGACTCGTGCCAGGTCGTAGCGCGTATCGACCGAGAGCTCGGCGCTGCTCTTGGCAACCTGCTCGGGGCGATGCCGCTGGTGCACGAAGCCGAGTGTGACATCCACGAAGCTCACGTCGCTCGGCCGCGGCTCGTCGACCACGCCGGCGACGCGGTACTGGCCTTCCAAGCGGTAGCGCGCGGTGTCGCCCCGCGTCGAAAACATGCCCGAGGGCGACAAGCGCACGCGGCCGATTTGCCGCGAGACCTTCTCGACCACGAAGTCGCGATACGCAAACTGCGGGTCGTAAACGTGGCGGTAGCCGAGCTCCGTTTCCCAAATAGCGGGCGGCCGCAGTCGGGATGCGACCGCGCCGCCGTCGCTCGAAACGGTGCCGTAGGCATCTGCCAGGTAGCCGGTAGCGAACATGCCGAAGCCGACCAGCGTGGTCGCTGCGGCGGGCGCCACGAGGTAGCGAGAGGCGCCGGTGGCGACGATGGTGACGCCGCCGACCAGGAACAGTCCCAGGCCGATGCCCTCCAGCAGCAGCAGCTGGCGTGCCGTCTGCGGCTCGCCCAGCACGTAGTGACCCGTGCCGTGAACGACGAGACCTGGCACCAGCGCCGCCGGCAGCGCGAGGGCGCGTCGCTGCGAGCTGGGGGCATGCGTCGGGGTCGGAGATGGCGGCGGCGCGGGCGTGGCGCTTGCGGGTGAGTCGAGCGCCGCGGGCGCGGGCGCTACGCTGGCCTCGGCGCCGGCCGCGCTCGCGCTCGCGGCAGATGCGCCGAGCAGCGCCAAAGCAGAAACGAGGCGACGGGCAGCCATCAGAAGCGCAGTGACACGTCCAGCCGGACGCCCTCGAAGGGTGGATACAGGCGACAAATGCCGCCCACGCAGCGCTGCGCGCCGCGGCGCTGGCCCGCGAACAAGGCCACGCGGCTGTCGGGGGTGGGTCGGTGGCTGAGCTCCACGTTGAAGTAGGTCGGGGAGACGGCGGGGCGCGTGTCGTATTCCGCCCCCAAGCCCAGGCTCGAGTGCTCCGCCCAGTCGATGCCCAGCACTTCCTCGCCTTCGAACCACGGCGCGCCGGGGCCGCCTTCGGCCTGCGCGCGCCGGCGATGCCGACCGGTCAGGGTCATGGCGAAGTCGCCAGCCAGCGGTAGCTCGAGGTCGTGTCGCAGGTAACCCTCCGAGTAAAACAGGTGCGACTGCGAGCCGTCCGCCAGCGTGAGCTCGCGCTCGGCGCGATCGAGGCGACCGCCGAGCACCAGCTCGAGGTGCCGCTTGCGGTCGCGCGATTCCAGCACGAAGCCGGATGACAGATCGGAGACTTGGTTGAGCTGCTCGGTCTGCGTGGTGCAGGCTTGATTCACTCCCGACTCGGCGTAGGTGAGGTAGTAGGCCACGCTCCCCAGCGCGCGCACGCCGGGTCCGAGCGTCGCATCGCCGCGCAGGCGGCCACCGCTGACGCAGGTGTTCATGCCCTCGAACTCGGTGTCGTTGTCCTCCTCCTCCGTGGTCGGCACCTGATTGTACGACAGGCTGGAGAATTCGCGAGCCCGCGCCAGCTTCACGTTGGCTTGCAGCGGGAACAGGCGCCGGTAGTGGCGCGCTTCGAGCGTGAGCGCCAGGTTCTTCGGCGTGTACGAGGCGCTGGCGTACAGGCCGTAGCCGGGGTCGATGCGGCCACGCGCCTCGCCCTGCTCGAGGTGCTGAAAGGCCAGCTCGCCGTAGAGCGACAGGTCGTCGCCCGCGAGTCGCGGCAAGTCGACCGATTGACTCAGGGTGACGATGCGGCGTGCGGCGCGGATCAGATCTTCGTTCAGCGCTGGTGCGCGAAACAGCGCCGAGCCCTGCGTGCCGAGCTTGAAGCCGCTGCCCGCGATTTCGACCTGGCCGGCGGCGACGCGATCGGGCGCGTAGGTGCAGGTGGGGCTGGTCCGGCAGTCGCCCGTGAGCGGGGCGAAGTCGGTGTGGATGGCGCGCGGCATGCCGGCCTCGGTGATGGCGTGCAGCGCGTCGCCGTCGTTCATCACGCCCAGGTAGCGGCCGCTGGCTTCGTCGATGCGCAGCGGGTTCAGCTCGCCGCCGAGCGCCGTCAGCTTGAGCGCGAGGGCGCCGCGCGTGCTCCAGCTCAGCCGAGCCCCGCGGATGGTGGTGTCGCTCCCCAGCTCGTCCTGCTTGCGTACGCTGAGCACGATGCCGCGGCCGAGCTGCGCGCTGGCATCGCCGAGGGTTGCCTCCAGGCCCGGCTGGGAGAACGTGACGTAGTACTTCGACGGATAAGCCCAGTTGATGTAGCGGTTGGAGAGCTCGAGCCCCGCTTCGTCGAGCTTGCGTCGAAAGTAGCTGGCGGGATTGGGAGGCTGCGTCTCGGCGGTCAGGTCGAGCGCGATCTGCGTCGCATCTGGCGAAGCGTAGAACCAGACGTTGTCCAGCCGCGCCCCGACGCTAACGCTGCCCGCCGTCGACTGGACGCTGAAGCGATTGTAGACGAGGCCGAAGTCGTCGTTGGCGCGCGTCGCGACCTGGCCTGGGCGCGAATCACGGTTGTCGAAGTTGTAATACACGCTGACGCTCTCGCTCACGTCCACCAGCACGGGCGTGTCGCCAATCTGGCCCGGCTCGAGC
This sequence comes from Polyangiaceae bacterium, assembly GCA_036522995.1. Lineage (GTDB taxonomy): Bacteria > Myxococcota_A > Polyangia > Polyangiales > Polyangiaceae > PMG-095. The sequence continues at coordinate 1,014 of DATDEV010000177.1, read as the reverse complement.
GCAAGCGCCGTCGCAGGTAGCAGCGCGACCGAGAGCGGGAGCGCACGCAGCAGGCCCGGCATCGCTCAGCGGGAGCCGGAGCGCTCGGCCAGCTCCGCTTCGATGAACGGCCACATCACGGCGCCTTGATCTCCCACGTACTTTTGCAGGATTTTCATGCTGCGCGGATCGACTAGCATGTTCAGGGGCGCAAGCTCCGGCGAAGCGTACTTGGCCAGGCTCACTTCCGGATCTGCGACCATCGGAAAATTCGTGTGAAAGTTGCTGATCCAGCGCTCCACGTCGGGCAGGCTCGCGCCGTTGCGCTCGGCGTCCTGAAACAGCGTGCTCAGGATCACCAGGCCCTGCGGGCCCAGCTGGCGCTGGTAGTCGGGGAGCGTGCGGTGCTCGTTCACGCAGGCCCCGCACCAGATGGCCGAGGTGTTGATGAGCAGCAGCCCCACACCCTTGCTGCCGGTCGGATCGTAATAGTCGGAGAAGGCGATCACCTCGCGACTCTCCTCGCTGACTGCCAGGCGGTCCGGCGCGCGATAGCCGACGAAGCAGGCATTCTGGGCCACGTCGCCGGTCTCGGTGCCGATGCCGTCCTTCGGGTAGTCCGGCGCTCCGCAGTCGGAGCTCTCGCCGCTCAGGAACGCCGCCGGTACCTCGGGCGCGTTCGAGCCGCAGCCGGCCGCGCCGAGCGCCAGCAGCCCGGCCGCAAGCGCGCGCCGCATCAACCCTTCTCCTTGATGCCGATGGCGGTGAGCAGCGGTAGGCCTGCGGGAAACTCCAGCGTCGCGCCGTCCTCGGAGACCGCGCCTTCGCCCACCTTCTGCCAGCCGGCATAGGGCGCCCAGGCCTCGCCCACGTCCAGGCCCAGGACGTACAGCTCGAGCTCGCTGCCGGCGCCGAGCTCGGCGCTATTGTCGATGCTGAGCGCGGGGCTCGGACAAATCCGTGTCTCGAGAGGCGACAGCGCAAACCCCAGCACGAAGCCCTGATCGAGCTGCGCCAGTGCAGCCTCCGGCAACG
>DATDEV010000176.1:0-2167 GCA_036522995.1 Polyangiaceae bacterium | reverse complement strand
ACGGCCGAGCGCCCCGCCGCGCCAGCGCGGCGCCAAGCTGTCGGATGTCACGAGAACGGCGCCGCAGCCCGGGAGGCACATCTCGGCCGCAGTGAAACGCGAAGTTTTCGCGCGCGACGAGGGCTGCTGCGGCTGTTTTGTCAGTCCATGAGGTGTGTGGCGGCGCGCTACGTCGCTGCAGCGAGCCGAAGCACCCGTGCAAACCACGCCGCACGCAACGTTACGCTGAGCACGACGACCAGTTGGTGAACGATGAACACCGTCGCAACACGCCACGCGCCCGCGCGTGAAACATCGCAAATCTCGGTAAGCATACCGGCCGCGAGCACTGCCAGTAGCAGCAGCGCTGCGTACGGGAGCCAGCCGAGCAAGCTGAGCAGCGGGCTGCGCAATGTGCAGGTAAATGCTTGAGAAATGGCGCCGAAAAGCCGCGATTCGTGGCGTACCAGCGAGGCCTTGACGACGTCGGCGAAGCCGCCGAGAGCGCCGGCCAGGAGCGCCGCGATCGCCCAAACGCCGAGTTGCGCGGCGCTCGTGGCGACGGGGCGGGTTGGCGAGGCGATGATGACGTCTACTGCCAGGCCTCCGAGCACCAGCACGATGCCTTGTGCGAGCAGCGTGCCCGCACCGAGCAGGAGCAGGGGCGGGACGCGCTCGAGCGCGCTGCCGAGCCAGCTGTGGACCACCAGGCGGCCGCGCGTGTTGAGCGCGACCAGCAGTGCTGCATTGCTGGCGACCGTGAGCGTGAGGCCGAGAAGCAGCACTGGCAGCAAGCCGCGCAGCGTGGCCGTGAGGGCCGAGGTTTGGACGCGCAGCACCTCGAGCAGCAGGTAGCCGCCAGCCTCGAACAGCGCGCGGTCGCCTTCCACGCGCTCGCCGATGCCGCTGGCGCCGAGCAGGGAGGCGAGCGGCATCGCCAGGCACAGGCCAGCCAGGAGCCGAAGCGCCGCCAGCGTCAGGATCACCCCGGGGCGCTGGCGCGCGCGCATTTCGCCCGGGCCAATCGAGGTCGAGCTCACGGCAAACCTCCGGCCAGCGCCAGCTCGGCCCAGTAAAGCAGTCGCTCCAAAGCACGCGGCGCGCCCTGCGGGGTCGAAGAGTCGGCGTTGTTGGTCAGGTCGTCGTCGAGCAGCACGCGGCGCTCCGGGTCGACCGTGACACCGACGAGCCGCGACGGCCCCTCGTAGCGCACCACATAGCGCGCTCCGGCGCCGTCCCAGTCGCGGCGCTGTCGGCTGCCATCCTCGAAGTCGAGCTGGATTTGCACCGGAAGCTCCAGCGAGCCGTGGCGCAGCACCACGGCATGTCCTGCCCAGTGCGCCGGCGGTCGTAGCTCCGAGCGCGCCACGGTGCGGCGCCCGCTGCTCTCGTCGAACACGCCGGCACGCGGATCGCTTGGCGCGCTCTGCACGTCGCGCACCAGGTAGTCGACGTTGCCGCGCTCGAACAACGCGCGCTCCAGGTTGCGCGCGGCGCTCTCGCCGAGTCGACCCCGCACCGCGTGGACGAGCTGGGCTGGCTCCGGGTAGTTGAAGCGCGCCGAGGCGGCGTAGTCGGCGAGCGCTTGGTCGAGGGCAGGTTTGCCGTAGACGCGCTCGAGCGTCGCGAACAGGGTCGCAGTGCGGCTGTAAACGATCGCGCCCAGGCTGCGAAAGCTCACGAAATCAGCCGCGCCCTGCGCGATCGGCTCGTCGCTGCCGCGCGCCGCCGAGAAGGTGCGCGAAAGCGCCTCGCTGGCCAGGCTCAGGCCAAAGCCGGAAAAGGCAGAGCCTGCTCCGTAGCGAAGCGCCAGCGCCGACTGCTCGGCGTAGCTGGTGAGGCCCTCGTCGAGGAAGGGATAGCGATGCTCGTCGCTGGCGAACAAGCCGTAAAACCACTGATGGCCGAGCTCGTGGATCGTGACGGCCTCGATCGCGCGCGCGCCGGTGTACGGCGTGAACCAGGGGCCGCCGGTGGTGATCAGCGTCGGGTATTCCATGCCGCCCGAGTTGCTGGCGCCATCCGGCGGGTGCACGACCGTGAGCGTGGGGTAGGGGTAGCGCCCGAAGCGCACGCTGTCGAGCTCCACGGCGGCGCTGCGCTCGTTGCCGGGCGGGGCGAGCACCCGCACTTGCACGTCGCCGACACGGGCGCTGGTTTCGACGAAATGCGGCCAGCTCGTCCACGC
>DATDEV010000175.1:0-5653 GCA_036522995.1 Polyangiaceae bacterium | reverse complement strand
GACGCCTCGGCCTTCGGCCTGGTGCAGCCGCACGTCACGCAGGTCGAGCTCGAGAATTTCCAGAAAGCGGCCGACGCGATCGCCAAGGTCATCGCCGGCACCCCCGCAACGCTGAACAGGGTGGCGCCGTGCGAGGCCGGTAAGGTGCCCGCCGACTGCGCCAAGAGCGCCGTCCAAAGCTTTGGTGAGCGGGCCTACCGAGCCCCCGTCACCGATGCTGCCGACATCGACCGTCACGTGCAGCTGTTCAACGTCGGCGCGGCGATCAGCTACCAGTACGGCATCGAAATGCTGCTGCGCGGCATGCTGCAGTCACCGCGCTTCCTCTATCGCGTCGAGATCGGCACGGGCGAGAAGGTCGGCGACCTGGCCGTCAAGCTGTCGCCGCACGAGATCGCCGCCCGCCTGTCGTACACGGTTTGGGGCACCATGCCCGACGCCGAGCTGAGCCAAGCCATCGGTTCGGGCGCGCTCTCGACCCCGGAAGGCGTGGCGGCGCAGCTCGAATGGATGCTGCAAGACGAGCGCGGCAGAAAGCTGGTCAATCGCTTCCTCGAGAGCTGGACGCACATCGCGGCCGTGGCTGGCCTGGTCAAAAACCCCGACATCTATCCGGAGTTTCAGGCGCCCAGCTACCGCGAGTCGCTCAAGGGTCAGGCGGCCGCTTTCTTCGACGACCTGCTGACCGCGCAGGGCGGCAAGCTGAGCGCGCTCTTCACCTCGCCGACCGTGTTCTACAACAAGGACACGGCCGCCCATTACGGCCTCACCGGCGGCGACGCCTTCCAGTCGACCCAGCGTAGCGACGGCACAGCGTTCGGCATGCTCACCTTGCCCGCATTTCTGGCCGTGCAGGGCAAGCCGAACGAGAGCTCGCCCATCTATCGCGGGCGCTTCGTGCGCGAGGCGCTGCTCTGCCAGCAGTTGCCGCCCCCGCCCCCGAACATCCCATCGCCGCCCGAGGTCACGCCCGGCAGCTCCACGCGTGAGCGCCTGGCCGAGCACGAGGTGAACGAGGCCTGCAAGGGCTGCCATCGACTGCTCGATCCGATCGGCTTCGGCTTCGAGAACTACGACACGGTCGGGCGCTATCGCACCGAGGACGGTGGCAAGCCGGTCGACGCCAGCGGCGAGATGGTCGGCACGCTCGACATCGACGGCAAGTTCAACGGCATCGGCGAGCTCGCCGCAAAACTGGCTCAGAGTAAAGAAGTGGAGGAGTGCCTGACGCGACAATGGTTCCGCTTCGCGACCGATCGCTTCGAGCGCGAGAGCGACGGCTGCTCGATGAAGAGCGTGCTCGACGGCTTTCAAGCCTCCGGCCAGGATCTCAACGCTCTGCCCAAGGCCATCGTGGCCACGGATGCTTTCCTCTACCGCCGTCCGCTGGACGCGCAGGTGATGCCATGAGCAGCAATCAGCCCATCGATCTTCGAACCATCATCAGTCGCCGCAAGCTGCTGGGCGGCATGAGCGCGCTCACGGTGGCGCTCGCCAGCCCGATCTGGAAGAGCGCGACGGCCTTCGGTCAGGACGCCAACGCCAAGGCCGCCAAGCGCTTCATCGGCGTGTTCAGCGCCAACGGCACCATCGCCAAGCAGTTCTTCCAGACCGGCACCGAAAGCGAGCTCCCGCTGACGACCATGGCGCCGATTCTGGCGCCGCTCGACGCCTACAAAGACAAGCTCACGGTCTTGAAGGGCGTCCACATGTACTCGACGGTCGAGAACGAGCTGGGCGCCACCAACGGGCTCGAAGGCGAGAACTTCGCGCCGGGCAAGCCGGGCGGGCCACACATGAAGGGTCCGGGCGCGATGCTCACGGGCGGCTCGCTGCTGGCCGGTAGCTTTACCGGCTCCGGTGGTCCCGCGGGCTGGGCCGATCGTCAGTCGGTCGATCAGTACATCGCCGAGCGCATCGGCATGACCACGAAGTTTCCGTCGCTGGAGTTCGGCGTGCGCATCGAGGGCCAGGAGCCGCTGCGCGTGATTTCGTACCGCGGGGCCAATCAACCCAACACCGCCGTCGACGACCCGTTCAAGATGTACGCGCGCATCTTCGAGAACGCGAACCTGACTGACGCGGAGCTCCAGAAGCTGCTTGCCGAGCGCCAGAGCGTGCTCGACTTCATCAAGGACGACATCACGCGGCTAGAAGGGCGCGTCAGCACGGAGGATAAGGCCAAGCTGGAGGCGCACCTGGGCGGCATCCGCAAGATCGAGCAGGGGCTTCAGAACTCGGCCAATGCCTGCCAGCCGCTGGCGATGCCGGCCAAGTACGACCCGCGCGCCATGGACAAGTTCCCCGACGCGTCCAAGCTGCAGATGGACTTGATGCTCTTGGCGCAGATCTGCGGCATGACGCGCGTGTCCACGTTCATGTTCGCCAACGCCGACAGCTGGCAGTACTACCCGTGGCTGGGCGTGAACGAAGAGCACCACGAGCTTTCGCACGCCGGCGACGCCGATACGGCCGCGATCGAAAAGCTGGTCAAGATCAACGTCTGGCACGCCGAGCAGTTCCTGTACATGATCGACGCCCTGGCCAAGGCCCAAGAGGTCGACGGCTCTTCGATGCTCGACAGCAGCCTGGTGCTATGGGGCAACGAGCTCGGCGCCGGCAACACGCACACCTACAAGGACATCCCGTGGGTGATAGCTGGCTCGGCGGGCGGCTATTTGAAGACCGGGCGGCAGGTCAATTACCAGAACGCGCCACACAACGACCTGCTGGTATCGGTGTGTAACGCCATGGGCCTCGCCGACGTCACCAGCTTCGGCATCCCGGGCGTCTGCCGCGGGCCACTGCAGGGGCTCACGGCGTAGGCGCTTCCGTCGCCGCGGCTACGCCGCCGCGCCGAAATCGTAGGCCGAGATTTCGAGTCCCAGCAGCGTGCCGCGGTACGCGATGCGACCTTGGTCGGCGCCGGCGGCGCCGGCCACGACCATCAACGGCAGCAGGTGCTCCTCGCGCGGGTGGGCAGCGCGGGCGGCCGGCGCCTTCTGCCATTCGGCGAGCCGGGCGTCGCGCTGCTTGGGCTCGAGCGGCACCGATTCGCGCAGCCAGGCATCGAACGCGCTGGCAGCGGGCCGACCCTGAGCGCCGAAGGCGCGCAGGTTGTGGTAGCTCATGCCGCTGCCCACGATGAACACGCCTTCGTCGCGCAGTGGTGCGAGCGCGCGTCCCATGGCGAGGTGCTCGCGCGGGTCGAGCCCGGCCTTGAGCGAGAGCTGTACGGTCGGGACGTCGGCATCAGGGTAGGTGAGCTTGAGCGGTACGAACGTGCCGTGGTCGTAGCCGCGCTCGGCGTTGCTGCCTGTCTCGAAGCCCGCCTGGCCGAGCAGCTCGCGCACGCGGCTTGCCAGCCCGGGATCCCCGGGCGCAGGCCAGCTGAGCTGATAGGACTCTGGCGGGAAGCCGTAGTAGTCGTAGAGCAGCGGCGGTGCGGCGCCGTTCATCACGGTGGGACGCGGCTCCTCCCAATGCGCGGAGATCACCAGCAGCGCGCTGGGCGGCGTGGGCGGCAGGTTGCGCACGCTCTTCAGGTAACGAGCCAGGCTGGCCTGCTCGGCTTCGTCTCCGATGCCAATGCGCACGAACGGCCATGGCCCACCGCCATGGGGCACGAAAACCACGGGAAGTCGCTGCGCCTGAGTCATGTGACTCAAGGTTGGCGTCCCTGCCGCGACCACAAGCCTTCAGCTGGTGGTGGAATTGTTGTTGGGCGAGCAACAATATCGACGTGCGGAGCCGGCCTGCGCTGCTACAACCGCGCGGCGCGTCCAGCACCTGCGGCCCCCGACCTCGTCGTCGGAGCTCCCCGACTCAGCGGCTGCCGCTGCGAACCCGCATGTCAGAGCCCGCGCCGTCATCTAGTTCATCCGATAGTCCATCCGATTTCTCCGAGCTGCTCGGGCCCGAGCTCGCCTCGGCGATAGCCAAGAAGGGCTACACGACGCTCACGCCGGTGCAGCGCTCGGTGCTGGACCCGGCGCTGGCCGGCCGTGATCTGCGCATCAGCTCGCAAACCGGTTCCGGCAAGACGCTCGCCATCGGCTTCATCCTACGCCAGTCGCTGTCGGCCGTGCCGCTCAAGCCCACGGCCACGGCGCGCCCCCAGGCGCTGGTGATCGTGCCCACGCGCGAGCTCGCCAAGCAGGTCAACGACGAGCTCGGCTGGCTCTACGCGCCACTCAAGGTGCGCATCGCCTCCGTGACGGGCGGCTCTTCGTATCGTGACGAGCATCGCTCGCTCGGCGCCGCGCCTTCGATCGTGGTGGGAACCCCGGGTCGGCTCCTGGACCACCTGAATCGGGGCAGCATCGAGGGTGGCGACATCGCGGCCGTGGTGCTCGACGAGGCCGATCGCATGCTCGACCTGGGCTTCCGCGACGAGCTCGAGGCCATCCTCGAAAAGGCTCCGCCGGGCCATCGCACGCACCTGGTGTCCGCGACCTTCGCGCGCGACGTTGCCGCCCTGGCCGATCGCGTCCAGAGCGATCCCAAGCGCATCGAGGGTACTCCGATCGGCACTGCCAACCGCGACATCGACCACATCGTGTACCTGGTCGAGCCGAGGCAGCGCGTGGACGCCCTGATCAACGTGCTGCTGCACCACGCCGACGAGCAAACGCTGGTGTTCGCGCGCACGCGCGCCGACGTCTCCGAGATCGCCCGCGAGCTGCAACAGGCGGGCTTCGCCTCAGGGTCGCTGTCGGGCGAAATGGACCAGAACGCGCGCAATCGGGCGCTGTCGGCCTTCAAGCGCGGTGACATTCGGGCGCTGATCGCCACCGACGTTGCCGCGCGCGGTATCGACGTGCAGGACATTGGTCGCGTGATTCAGATCGATCCGCCGACCGATCCCGATACCTACACGCATCGCAGCGGCCGCACCGGTCGCGCTGGCCGCAAGGGCGTGAGCGCCGTACTGGTATCACCGTCGGGGCTGCGTCGGGCCGCATCGCTGATGCAGCGGGCGCGCGTGCAGTATCGCATCGAGCCGGTGCCTACGGCTGCGGCCATCCGTGCGGCGCAGGACGAACGCTGGCTCGCCGAGCTGACGGCTGAGGGCGAGCGCGAGATCCCCGCGCGCGTGCAGGCGCAGGTGCAGCGCATCGTCGAAGCCGGCTTGAGCGAGCGCGCGTTGGCGCAGCTCATCATCAACGTGCGGCGCGCCACTGGCGAGCCGCGTGAGGTCACGCCGCTGTTCGCGAATGCGCCGAGCCAGGGCGGCGACCGACGTCCGGTCCGCCAGGCCGAGTCGCGCGGACGCCGTGACTTCGAGCCGCGCTCCGACGCGCCGTCGCCTGCGGGCTGGGTGCCGTTCCGCGTTACCTGGGGTGAGGTGAATGGGGCGGATGCGCGTCGATTGGTCGCCATGCTGTGCCGCCGTGGCAACATTCGCGGGACCGACATCGGTGCGATCAAGGTGGGCAAGACCAGCTCCACGGTCGAGGTAGCGGCGGCGGTCGCACGCGGCTTCGCCGACGCGGCGCAGGAACCCGATCCCCGCGATCCGCGGGTGCTCGTCGCGCCGCTTCACGACGGCCCGCGTGAGGAGCAAGCGCCGCGCGATGTCGAGCCGCAGACGCCGCGCGACTTCGCGCCGGAAGCGCCGCGTGACTTCGCGCCGAAAGGGCCGGGCGGCTTT
>DATDEV010000174.1:0-3508 GCA_036522995.1 Polyangiaceae bacterium | reverse complement strand
CCGACGGTGACCGTGGCGGAGGCCGTTGCTTGCTTTCCTACCGCCATCAAGTACCGGCTCCGCACGGGCAGGCACTGGGCGCTGGTGCAAGCAGTGACCGGCTTCAGGCACGACGTCGTGGCTTCGGGCGCGGACAGCGCCGGTGTGCGCAGCTGCGATCCGCGTCGGAAATGGGCCAAGAGTCGCGTCTTCGAAATCTCGAGCGTGAATGAGCCGGGTAAATGCCTCCAGGCGGAAGAGGCCACCGACGAGCCGCTGGCCTTGCGGGTGGGCTGTGCCCTCAAGGGCGGCGAGAAGGTGGAGGATCTGGTGCTGCCCCAAGAGTCGGCGTGCGTTTACGACCAGACCGCGGCGGGTGTGAACGGCGAGAGCCTGCTCGGCGCGGTGCAAATCGGCGGCCCCGCCTCGCGCTGCATCTTCGACGGTTTGAACGCGCGCTTCGCGCTCTATCGTGGCCGGGCGCCTTCGCTGCGCGACTCGGCTTTCAGCTGGACGACCAGCGGCGGCTTCGCCCCGCTGGTCGTCAACATGGCCAACGTTTCGATCGTCGTCTCGCCGCAGACGATGCAGTACGTGTCGCAGCTCGAGCGCATGGCCGTAGTGGATGGCGCCAGCCTGGGTCTGTCGCTGATCGACTTCGACGCGTTCGTGGTGGCCAAGCCTTCACCCTTCTTCTGAGCCGGCATGGCGGGACCCTTGACGCCAGTGATGCAGCAGCACGCGGCGGCCAAGCGCGCCTACCCGCGCGCGATCGTATTCTTTCGCCTCGGCGATTTCTACGAAATGTTCGGCGACGACGCGGTACTGGCGTCCAAGCTGCTGGACCTCACGCTCACCAGCCGTAGCCGCGGCAAGCCCGACGAGGTGCCGATGGCCGGGGTGCCTCACCACGCCGCCCACGGCTACATCGCACGCCTGCTGGAGCTGGGGCAGCAGGTAGCGATTTGCGAGCAGATGGCCGACCCGTCCAAGGTCAAGGGCATCGTGCCGCGCGAGGTGGTGCGGGTCATCACCCCGGGCCTGATCACCGACGAGCAGCAGCTCACGGCCGGTAGCAACAACTACCTGTGTGCACTGGAGGTCACGCCGCAGCAAGTGGGGGTGGCGCTCTACGATATGTCGACGGGTGAGCTGCAGGCCGGCGCCCTGCCGGACGTGGCGCGCGTGCTGGGTGAGCTGAGTCGTGCGGCTCCGCGCGAGGTGCTACTTGGCGCGAGCCCGGGCGCGGAAGAGGCGCTGGCGTCGGCGCTGGCCGCCGCGCGCAGCCTGGCGGGCGTGGCGCTGCACGACGACGCGGCGCTGTCGGACGCCGACGAGCAGGCGGCGCTGAGCGAGGTGGCCGCCGATGCAGCTCTGCTCGAGCCAGCGCCTCGACGTGCCGTGGCCAGGGCGCTGCGCTTTGCTCAGCAATGCTTGCCGCTGGGCCGGATTCCGGTGCGCCGTGTGGCGCGTTTCGAGCCGGCCAGCACGCTGCTGATCGAGCGCGTTGCGCAGCAACATCTGGAGCTCACCGAATCGGTCTCGGGTAACAAGCAGGCCACTCTGCTGGGCGCCGTCGACGCGACCTGCTCACCCGCCGGAGCGCGCCTGCTTCGACGCAGGCTGCTGGCGCCGCTCACGGACGTCGCCAGGATTCGGCGCCGGCACGACCAGGTCGAGCTGTTCGTGGTGCACGCTCGGGTCAGGCAGGAGCTGCGCCAGGCGCTCGCCGACGTGGGCGATCTGGAGCGGCTCAGCGTACGCGCGTCGCTCGGTGAGGCGACGCCGCGTGACCTCGGGCGGCTGCGGGACGGGCTGGCCGCGGCGGCGCTCTCGCTCGCGGTGCTGGCAGCCGTGCGCGAGCCGGAGCTGCGGCTCGTGCTCGAGCTCGGCGATGCACGCGATGCGCGCGAGGCGATCGATACGCTGCCCGAGCTGCAGCAAACGCTGGCCGCGGCCCTGGTGGAACGCCCGTCGCCGCTGGCCAAGCAAGGCGAGATCTTCCTGGCCGAGTTCGATGCCGAGCTGGCCGAGCTCGACGGCCTGCGTCGCACCGGAACCGAGCACATGGTCGCGCTCGAGAGCCGGCTGCGCGAAAGCACCGGCATCGCCACGCTGCGCATCCGTTTCACGCGGGTTTTCGGCTGGTACATCGAGGTCAGCCGCAGCAAGGCGGGCCAGGTGCCGGCCGAATTTCGACGCAAGCAAACGGTGGCGACTGGTGAGCGCTACAGCCTGCCCGAGGTCGACGAGCTGGCCGACAAGATCAGCCACGCCGAGGAACGCCACCGCGAGCGCGAGCTACAGCTGCTGCGGCAGCTGGTCGAGCTGACGGCCGGCGCTGCGACGCGCATTTCGGCCTTGTCGGAGCGGCTGGCGGTGTGGGACGTGGCGTCGGCGCTGGCCGACGTCGCGCACCGTCACGACTACGTGCGCCCGAAGGTCGACGATTCGGACGTGATTTCCTTGCGTGACGCGCGGCACCCGGTGGTCGAGCGCTTGTCGGCACGAGGCAAGTTCGTTCCCAACGACGTCGAGCTCGATCTGGCCGGCGAGCGGCTGTGGCTGGTGACGGGGCCCAACATGGCCGGCAAGAGCACGCTGCTGCGCCAGGTGGCTTTGTGTACGATCCTGGCGCAGATGGGCAGCTTCGTGCCGGCCCGGGCCGCACGCATCGGCATCGTGGATCGCGTGCTGTCGCGCGTGGGCGCCAGCGACAACCTGGCCGCTGGTGACAGCACCTTCATGGTGGAAATGCGCGAAACCGCCGAGATTTTGCGCAGCGCCACGCGCCGTTCGCTGGTCATCCTGGACGAAATCGGTCGCGGTACCAGCACCTTCGACGGCCTCTCGATCGCGTGGGCGGTCGCGGAGTACCTGGACGAAGCGGTCGGCTGCCGAGCGCTGTTCGCCACGCACTATCACGAGCTCACGTCGCTGGCGGAGCAAAGCCGGCACGTCGGTAGCTACAGCGTGAGCGCGCGCGAGCAGAACGACGACGTCGTGTTCTTGCATCGGCTGGTGCCGGGCGCGGCCAATCGCAGCTACGGCGTGGCCGTGGCCAAGCTGGCCGGGCTACCCGAGCCGGTGCTGGCGCGAGCGCGCGCGCTCTTGGCCGTGCTCGAGCGCGGCGACGCGGGCGGTGCGGAGCGTCGCAGCAAGGCCGGTAAGGTGCCGCAGCTGTCGTTGTTCGGTGAGCGCTCGGCCGAAACGAAGAGCCAGGTAGAGCTGGTCGAGACGCTGCGCGCGCTCGATCTGGATCGCCTGACGGGGCTCGAGGCGCTCGGTTTGCTGCAGCGTTTGAAGGCGAAGCTCTGACTCGCGCTCCGAGATTCACAGGGAGGCGGCGAGGCGGGGAGTTTTTGGGGTACGCGCCGCGCGTTACCTGTCGGTTCCGTAACCGAGTCGAACGCTCGTGGGCGGAGGAATCAACAGGAAGGGTGGAAGAATGGAAGGGGGGGTGGAGTGGTCGCGAGCGAGGCCGTTCGCAGACCTGATGCCCCCACGCTTACCCCCACTAGGGCGTGTC
>DATDEV010000173.1:0-10259 GCA_036522995.1 Polyangiaceae bacterium | reverse complement strand
AGAGCGACATGCTCGCCGGGCGCCTGCGCGTGCGGTTCTCGTACTGAAGCGCCTGGCGCTCGAGCCAGGTAGCGGCAACAGCGTTTGCATCTTTAGATTCGCCTGCTGGGACCTGGCTGCCCTGTGCGCGCTCTTGGGGCGTGAGGACGAGGCGCGCCAGCACGCCGCCAAGTCGTGAAAAGATCGCCAAGGGCGCCCAGGTCGGGCCCGGCGCAGCGCTCGACTGGGTGCTGCGAGTGAATCCGCTTCAGCGCACGAGCGACCGCGAGCAGCTGGTCGCCGGCTTGACACGAGCAATCTCGGGCGCGCGCAGGTAGCGCGTCTGAGGGTTTTCACGGCGCCAGATCACGAAGTCCATGAAGTAGTGATGCAAGTTCAGCAGCGCGAAGAGCGCCGCAAAATAGGGCGTGGGTCCCAGCTCGTCGAACGCGGCCGAGCGCACGTCGACGAGCGCGGCGTCGAGGCCCTGGGGCAGCCAGTGAAAGAGCACCAGGCCGAGCAGCAGGGCTCCCGCAGCGAGCGCGCCCACCACCACGCGCGCGGGTCGACCGAACTCGGGTGGCCCCTCGTGCGCTCGCGCCTCGCCGCGCTTCAAGAGCCAGACGAAGTACAGGTATTGAAGCGAGTGCAAAGCGGGGATCAGGTACATGAACAGCGGATCGAGCCCGCTGTACACGGTCCACAGCCAGATCGTGCACAGCAGTCCCACTAGCGGCGCCAGCGGAAAACCGCCATCGCGACGCCACTTGCGCACCAGCGTGAGCGCGAGCCACACGGCGCTCGCGAAGAACGCGGCGCGCGTCGCAGGCTCGAGAAAGCTTGGCTGCGCAAGGGTGGTGTAGACGACGCCCTTCTCTTCGACGGTGCGGCCCGGATCGAACGGGCTGGCCCACGCGTAGGCCCAACCGGCGTAGCAATGCGTGAGCAGCGCGCGGCGCTCGGCGGGGTCGAAGCGAGTCCCGCGGCGCGCCGAGAGCTGCGTCACGACGCCGAAGCCCTGCTTGACGTAGTGAAAACCCACCAGCAAAAACATGAGCTGCGTCATGGCGCCCAGCGAGCGCGCCGATTCGGTGGCGAGAGCGCTGACCGCCCAGAGCAAAAGCGCGAGCGGCACCACGAAGCCAGCGAGCAGGTAACGCAGCCGCTGCGCGCGTGGCAGCTCCGGCGACGTCAAGCGCTCGCGCACGTCGCGATAAAAAAGTAGGTACGTGACTGCGAAATGCGGGTCGTTGACGGCGTGAGCGGCATGAAACGTCAGAAAGCCCACGGCTAGCTCCGCGCGCTCGAGGCCCAGCGCTCGCTCCAGGACGAAGCAGAGCGGGAGCAGCAGCAGCGAGCCGCCGCCCGTCACTGTTAGCTCCAGCAGCGCACGCGGCCAGCGCCGCGCTACGCCGGCAACGTGCGGCGCCTGCGGGACTGCGATCACGCCGCCATTCACGAGCCCAGGGCTATCACATTGGGGAGCTAGACGCTGGCCCGCAGGCCGCCCGTACAGTAGAGTCGAGCATGCTCCGGACACGCTGCGACCTGGCGCTGCTGCTGGGTGCGCTGTCGGCGCTCGGTTGCGACGGCAAGCCGGGCGCTGCCGCTCCGACGAGCGAGCCGACCCAGGGCGAGTGCCAGGGCGACTACGACGACTTCGAGCCCGGCATGAGCAAGCTCGCGGAGCCGGCTGGAGTGGCGATCGAGCTGCTGGTTGCCGAGCCCTCGCCTCCGGTGGTGCGCGACGACAACACGTGGACGCTGAAGCTCAACGACGCCGAGGGCGCGCCGCTGCTCGGCGCAGAGCTGCTCGTCTCGCCCTACATGCCCAAGCATCAACACGGCAGCGCCGAGGTGCTGGTTCGGGAGCTGGGCGAAGGAGAGTATCGGCTCTCGCGCATCGAGCTCATCATGCCCGGCGTCTGGGAAATTCCGATCAGCGTCACGCCGCTCGACGGCGAAAGCAGCGAAACCGAGTTTCGCTTGTGCATCGCCGAGCAGTAAATGCAGCGCCTTCATCGAAGTTTCGCGCGGCTGCTCCTGCTAGGCGCCTGCGCGACGTGCTTCGCAGGCTGCAGCGAGCGCCAGCCGCAAGACGAGCCCCAGGCCGCCCTGTCGCGCGACGCCTTGCTCGACCCGGAGACGTGTCGTAGTTGTCACCCGACACACTACACCGAATGGGCCGGCAGCATGCATGCCTACGCCTCGTTCGACCCGGTCTTTCTGGCCATGAATCGCCGCGGGCAGCGAGACACCGAAGGCGAGCTCGGCTCCTTCTGTGTCTCGTGTCACGCCCCGCTGGCGCTGCGCGAAGGCGCCACCACGGATGGCCTCGACTTGGACGAAGTGCCCAAGCACCTGCAGGGCGTCACTTGCTATTTCTGTCACAACACCGACGCGGTGGACGGCTCACACAACAACCCGCTGCGGCTGGCCAACGATCGGACCATGCGCGGCGGTGTGAAAGACCCGGCTACTACCAGCGCCCACGGCTCGAGCTACTCGGAGCTGCTGCACGGGGCGAGGCTCGAGAGTGCGACCTTGTGCGGCAGTTGCCACGACGTGAAGCTATCGTCGCCGCCCGCGCCGGCGGCGCTGCACCTCGAGCGCACGTTCAGCGAATGGCAAGGGTCGATCTTTTCGCCGCCGCAGGCCGCCGACGAAACCGCGGCGCTGTCGTGCAACGGCTGTCACATGCTGCCCACGCCCCGCTCACCGATCGCCGCGAACCTGGGCGAGCGAGCGCCGCTGCGCTCACGCCACGCCCACACCTTCGCCGGCGTCGACGTGGCGCTCACACCCTTCCCGGACACCGGTGATGCCGAGCTGGATCGCCAGAGCGCCGAGCTTCAGCGCGCCGACGTCGAGCGCTTGCTGGATTCGACCTTGCGCCTCGAGATCTGCGTGAGCACGAGCTTCAGCGGAGGCGCATCGCTCCAGGTCACGCTCGACAATGCCACCGCTGGCCATCATTTTCCGAGCGGCGCCGCGCAGGACCGACGCGCGTTCGTGGAGGTGCGCGCCTTTGCCGCCGGCGAAGCCGAGCCTTTCTACGAGAGCGGCGTGGTCCCCGAAGGTGGGGCCGTGGCCGAGCTGAACGACCCCGAGCTGTGGCTGCTGCGAGACCGGCTTTACGATGCCGAGGGCGAGCCGGTGCACCAGTTCTGGGAAGCCGCGGAGCTGCGCCAGGGAACGCTGCCGGTCGCCACCAGCCTTGATCCCCTCGCCCCGGGTTTCCTGGCGGGTCACCTGGCGCGGCAGTTCCCGCTGCAAGGCGAGCTGGCGCAGAGCCCCGAACGGGTGACGGTGCGGGTTCGGCTCGAGCCGGTCGGGCGCGAGGTGCTCGGCGAGCTGGTGGAGTCGGGAGACCTCGCCGCCGACGTGCTCGGCCAGCTGCCGGTCCACGACCTGTTACCCAATCGCCATTTGGGCGCGCCGGGCGCCCCGAGCGAGCTGGCCACGCTCGGCAGCGTTTCGTTCGAGTGGGGCCCTGCCACGCGCGAGCAGGGCAACTTCCGTCGCACCAAGCAGACCTCGGCGCTCGGCCAGCAGGAGTGCATCGGCATGCCCGGACGCCCGCGGTAGTCGTCCGCGCCCGAACCTCGAGCCGAAACCCTCCCTCCGCGCGGCGGCGCAGGTCGTAACACAACGCCACGATATTCGAATGGGGATGCGTTATGGTCGGCGCATGAGCAGCGAGAACCTCCACGAGCCCGTCGAGCTTCTGAGCGAAAACACCAAGAATCTGCACCGCGCCATCGTGTCCCTGCGCGAGGAGCTGGAGGCCGTCGACTGGTACCAGCAGCGCGCCGAGGCTTGCAGCGACGCCGAGCTCAAGGCCGTGCTGCTGCACAACAAGAACGAAGAGATCGAGCACGCCATGATGACGCTGGAGTGGCTGAGGCGAAAAGACCAGGTCTTCGCCAGCAACATAGCGACCTACATCAATGCGCCGGGGCCGATCGTCGGCGTGGAGCAAGCCGCGACGGGTGGCGGCGGCGCGGACGCCGAGGCGGGTAGCAGCAGCGGCTCGATTTCGCTGGGTATTGGCAGCTTGAAAGGAATGAAGTGATGGACTTGCTGAAGCGAGAGCTGGCACCGATCACCAGCGAGGCCTGGGCGCAGATCGACGACGAGGCGCGCCGCGTACTGAAGCTCCACTTGGCGGGGCGTAAGCTGGTCGATTTCTCGGGCCCGCACGGCTGGCAGCTCGGCGCGGTGAACACTGGCCGGCTCAAGCACATCGAAGCCGCCGCCGCAGACAGCGTCGCGCACGCCATCCGCGACGTGCTGCCGCTGGTCGAGGTCCGCACCAGCTTCGTGCTCCGCACCCTGGAGCTCGACTATGCCGCCCGCGGTGCCGACGACCTCGACCTGGACCCCGTGATCGCCGCCGCCGAGCGCACGGCGCGCGCCGAGGACTCGGCGATCTTCCGCGGTTTCCAGCCTGGCGGTATCACCGGCATCATCCAGGCGAGCCCGCACGCCCCGGTGCCCGTGAGCTCGTCCAGCGACTGGCCCCGAGCCGTCAGCCGCGCCAAGGAGGCGCTCCGACTATCCGGCGTGAATGGCCCGTACGCCCTGGCGGCCGGTCCAACCGCCTACGCAGAGCTAACTTCCGAGGGTGATGACGGCTATCCGCTGCGCAAACGCCTGGAAGAGAGCATCGCCGAGGGCTCGCTGGTCTGGGCGCCCGCTCTAGAGGAGGGCGCCGTGTTGCTCTCGACGCGCGGCGGCGACTACGAGCTCACGGTGGGGCAGGATTTGTCGGTCGGCTACGCAGCTCACGGTAAGGACCAGGTGGAGCTCTACGTGACCGAGTCCTTCACGTTCCGCGTGCTCGAAAGCAAAGCCGCCGTCCTGCTCCGACGCGAACCCGGCTGACACCGTCTCACCTCGCCCCTGGGCGTGTCCCTGAATTGCTGCTCTCCCGGTAAACGTGCCCGTACCCGTTACGGGCACGGGCACGCGAGGGCGATCCAATTCAGGGTCGCCGCTTGTCGGCACACCGCGCGTGCTGTCAAAACCCCAGAGATACGCGGTGGAAACGCGAGGCCGGGATACTTGCGACAATGACCCATCATGTTCGCTCGTTCGGCAGTGCGCCCGCGCAGGCAGCGTCCTGGCGCGAGCTGCGCTCGCCCCCAGCGGCCAACGACACGCGCGCGGGCATGATTCCACTCAGCCGCCGTCTCCCCAAAGATCCGCGAGAACTCGCGCAACTTCACGCCACGCTCGACCTCTCGCAAGCTGCTGACCTGCGCGCCGCCGCCATGCTGGTGATGCTCGGCCTGGGCCTGCGCAAACACGAGCTCGTGGCGCTCGACGTGAGCGACGTCGTCACGGTAGGCGCAGTGGTGTGCGTGGCGGTCAAGAGCCGCGCCCGCGAGACGCGCGGCGAGCAAACCTTCCTACCGGTGACCGGACGCGACGCGCGCCTACTGCGCCAGTACTTGGCGCAGCAGCACGACGAGGCAGCCGCGCTCACGTCGCCGCTGTTCCATTGCATCGAGCATGGCCGGGTCGATCGCCTGCAGCGCACCAGCGCCAACTCGGTCAGCTATTGGCTGCTGGAGCTGCGCCTGCGCGCGCGGGCGCGAACGCACGGTGTCTCTGCGCCGCGCGCGGCTACCAGCAAACGCAAGCGAACCAGCAGCGTCGGCGCTCGCTGAGCCGCTCGCGTTACTCCTCGTCGCTGGTGGCTACGCCGTTGCTCTCGAGGTGGCGGTACAGCGTTTTGCGCCCGATACCCAGCACGCGCGCCGCCTTGCTCTTGTTGCCGCCGCAAGCCTTGATCACGCGCGCGATGTAGCGCCGCTCCACTTCTTCGAGCGGCCACAGCTCGTTCGGGTCGTCGCCGGCGACCAGCACGTGACCCGGCTGGAAGTCGCGCACCTTGCGCGGCAAGTCCTGCACCTCGACCAGCTCACCGTGGCTGAGCGTGACCGCGCGCTCCACGCAGTTGCGCAGCTCGCGCACGTTGCCGGGCCAGTCGTAGGCAAGCAAGCGCTCGGCCGCGGCTGGCGCCAGCTTCGACACCGGCTTGCCGCTGCGCACTGCCAGCTCGCCCAAGAAGGCCTGGGCGAGCAGCAGCACGTCACCGCTGCGCGAACGCAGAGGCGGCAGCTCCACGTGGATGACGTTGATGCGATGGTAGAGATCCTCGCGAAAGCGACCCTGCTCGATGGCCGCTTCCAGATCGCGATTGGTGGCCGCGATGATGCGTACGTCGGTTGCGCCGGCTGCGCGCTGCTTGCGTTCTTCGAGCGCGCTCACCAGCTTGCCCTGCACGGACAGCGGCATGTCGCCGATTTCGTCCAGCAGCAGCGTGCCGCCGTCCTTGGCGAGCAACAGCCCTCCGCGTCGCTCCGAGGCTGGACCACTGCCCGAATGCCCGAACAGCTCATGCTCGAGCGCGGCTTCCGGCAGGCCCGCGCAGCTCACGCTCGCGAACGGACGCTCGCGACGCGACCCGCGCGCGTGGAGCTCGCGCGCCACCAGCTCCTTGCCGGTGCCACTCTCGCCGCTGATCAGCACCGTGGTGTCGCCCTCGCGCAGCTGGTCCATGGTCGCGTACAAGCGCCGCATCGGCTCGCTGGTGCCGATCAGCTCGCCGTAACGCTTGGACGTGTCGACCACCCGGCGCAGCGCGTCCACCTCCACGCGCAGCTCGTGGTTCTCCACCGCGCGTTTGAGCACCAGGCCGATGGTGTCGATATCGAAGGGCTTGGTGACGAAGTCGTAAGCGCCGGCGCGCATGGCGTCGACGGCGGCGTCGATGCTGCCGAAGGCGGTCACCACCACCACCGGCAGGTTCGGCTCGACCAGCTTGATGCGCCGGCACAGCTCGTTGCCCGACAGGCCCGGCATCTTCAGGTCCGTGATGACGACGTCGAACGGCTGCTCCTCGAGCCTGCGCACCGCCTGCACCGGGTTCAGCTCCCAAACCGGCTCGAAGCCGGATTCGCGCAGCGCGTCGGCGAGCATTTCGCACTCGGCGCGCTCGTCGTCGACGATCAGGGCGCGCGGGCTCAAGTGGCCACCGCCGGCAGGAAAACCGAGAACGTACTGCCCGAACCTTTTTGACTGCTCACCGAAATACTTCCTCCGTTTTCGAGCACGATGCCGTGGGCTACGCTCAGCCCCAGCCCCGTGCCCTGACCAATCTCTTTGGTCGTGAAGAATGGCTCGAAGATGCGCGCGCGCGTCTCGTCGTCCATTCCCTGACCGTCGTCTTTGACGCGCAAGAAGGCGCGCTTGCCGCTGCCGCTGCTGCCCGCGCTACCTTCGGTGCCGCACGCGATCTCGACCTTGCCACCGCCATCGCAAGCGTGAATGCCATTGACCACCAGGTTGGATAGCACTTGCTCCAGCTGCACTGGGTCGCCGAGCGCCATGGCCGCGCCCTCGGTGGCGAGCGCTACCTCGACGTTGTGCTTGCGCGCGATCGGCTCGACCAGCCGCTGAATGGCGCGGGCGATCTGGCCCAGATCGGTGGCTGCCGGCCGTGGCTCACGGCGACCAGCAAAATCGAGCAATTGCCGGATGATGGTGGTCATGCGTTCGACCTGCTCGGCCACCACGGCCAGGTATTCGCTGGCGGTTTCCCCTTCGACCCTGCCGCGGCGAAGCATCTTCACGCGGCCGCCGATCACGTTGAGCGGTGTGCCCAGCTCGTGGGCGATGCCGGCCGCGAGCCGGCCGACGGTGATCAGACGATCGGCATGGCGCAGCTGTTCGATGGCGTCGATACGTGCCCGCGTCTCGGCCTCGGTCTTGGCGTTGGCCTCCGACAGGCGCTCGCACATGGCGTTCACCTCACGACCCAGCTGGCCGATCTCGTCGCGCTGCACCAGCGACAGCGGCTCGCTCAAATCACCCTGACCGACGCGCTGCGCCTTGCTGGCCAGCAG
Source organism: Polyangiaceae bacterium (assembly GCA_036522995.1). Taxonomy (GTDB): domain Bacteria; phylum Myxococcota_A; class Polyangia; order Polyangiales; family Polyangiaceae; genus PMG-095. Next base: position 2,364 of record DATDEV010000173.1, on the reverse strand, counting down.
GTTGAGCGGCCTACCGACCAGCCACACACCCATCACCAGCACCACGCCGCCCGAGAAGCCGACCATGGCCAGCGTCGCCAGCAGCGTGCTGACGATGTTGGAGCTCACGAACTCTTCACGACCCGCCAGGCTCTCGGCGATCTCGACCGCGCCGAGCAGCTTGCCGTCCACGCTGTGCACCGGCACGCGCGTCACCAAAAACTCCGGCGCAACTTGCTGCGTTTCGGCAGTCACGAAGTGATCCATGCTGGGGCTGACGCCGCGCTGGATGGAGATGCCTGGCGCGAGCGGGCTCTGGCGACCTGCCGAGTCCACGAAGCCCATGACCATGTTCGGTCGTTCCGCGTCGGCTTGCTTGATGAGCTGGACAGCGCGCTCGGGGCCGCCGGTCTCCCACACGTCGGCCACACAGGTCGCCAGCGTCAAGCCGATCAGCGAGTGATCTTTGCGCATGTCGGAGTCGAACAGCGCCAGCTCGTGGTGGGCTCGCACCCAGCCGAAAATGATCAGCACGGCCAGGGTGCCCAGCACCGTGGCGAGGACCAGCTTGAGCGCAACTCTCATGGGCCTGCGCGAACCATGTCACAGGCCCGAGCCAAGTCGAAGCTGGCGGCGGCAGAGCACCAAGAAAAGTGCCTTGTATCGAACGGATACAGCAGCTCGGCGCCTAGGCGCGGCGACAGCCGATGCGTCTGGTGCGTCCCGTTGCTCGAGACTGAACGCAGCGGTTGTGCTCGACCTCGGATGCCTCGGCCAGGATGTTGATCAGATGGTCGCGGTTTTCGAGCACGAAGCCGGGCTGGCGCGCGTCAGGGTTTCGCAGGCTCGGAGTCAGGCGCGTTGGCTTCGGCCTGTTCGAGCTTGCGCTCGACCTCGCGCGCGTGCTCCGGGCCCAGCTTCTGCCGCATCTCACCGAGCGCGCGCCGCGCCTCCGGCACTTTGAGCGCTCCTCGATCGAAGTCGACGCAAATGAGGCACATGCTCGTAGCTTAGCAGGTGCCAACCGACCGCGTCAGACCTCGAAGTCCAGCACGCGGCGCTCGGTCCGCAGCTGGCCGATCAGCTTGGCCGCCTGCTCGTGCTCCACGCCTGGCTCGCGCTCGCAGCGCTCGGGCCAAGGGGCGGTCGGCGACGCTTCAAGGCCTGATCCAGCGCGCGCGAAAGCGCTTCTGAGCAGCGTCGGTTAGCGACTTGCACTCGCGCCCATCGATCGGGACGCTGCCGTCATCGCTGAGCACCAGCACGTCGGCGCTGCCGACGGGGCTGAAGAAACCTTCGGGACTCAAGCCGCTCAGCGCGTCTGCCGCGACGAGGCGTGGCTCGCCCACGCCATCCCACGTGTACAGCCGCGCCCCGGGAACGCTGGCGAACGGTCCAGCCAGGATCAAGTAACGGCCCGCGTGCTGCGACAGGGCGCGCACCCCCCAGCCGCCCAGCTCGAGGAGTCGTGGCTCACCGAGCGCCGCCTTCTGGCCGCGCACGACCTGCTCCGGGTTGAGCAGCGAGATCACCAGGGCCTTGCCGCCGGGGATCGGATTGCGAAATCCCATCCAGACGCCCCCGTCGAGGCGCTCGGCCATGCCCTCCAGGTTGAACCCCCCCGGCGCCTTGGGAGCCAGCTCGGCCGCCTCGCTCAGGTGGAACGGCTCGAGGCTCGGGTGCGACAGCAGGTCATCGAGCAGACCGCCGTACGGCTCGCCCACCACGCTCAGCTGCGGAGCGCCCGGGGTTGGCACGCTGGTGGCGAACAGCTTCAGCCGCTCCGGCTTGAGCTTGGCCTTCGAGTTCCGGCCGTGCGAGGTCATCCAGAACGCCAGCTCGCCCAGACGCGTCGCCGCCTCGATGTCGGCCTCCGGGGGCGCCTTTACGGGCTTGCCGGGTTTGCCCGGCTTGCCGCTCACCCCGATGCCGCTCGACACGTCGACGGACCAGAGTGGCGGGCCGGGTCGCTCGACATCGTAGGCGCGCAGCACGTTGTCCTCGTCGTCGGCCACGATGAAAGTGCGCTGGTCGATCGGCACCGCCGCGGACGCATCGCACATGCCGAAAAAGACCAGATCGGAGCGCGCGCTCGCGGGGGCGAGGACGGGCGCAGAAGCCGGCGGTGGGGCTTGGCTACTCGAGCAAGACAACATCGACCAGGTCAGCAGAGTCCGCCAAGGCAGCGCCACGCCGGCAGCCTAGCAGCACGCCCGCGAGCCCGATGGCCAAGAGCGCGGCGACGCAAGTCATCGAAAGGCCACGGCAACGTCAAATCTCCGGGGCTCGGAGCCCGCTCGCGAAGGCCGCATTTCTCGCCCGCAGTGCGGCTAGCCCCGCAGAATCTCAAACCAAAACTGATCGCTGCCGAGTGCGGATGGGTAC
>DATDEV010000172.1:0-8113 GCA_036522995.1 Polyangiaceae bacterium | reverse complement strand
GATGCCTACCAGCGAGCCGTCCTCGTCGACGATTGGCATATGGCGAATTCGTTGGACTCGCATCAGGTCGTCCACGCTGCGCAGGCTGTCGGTGCGAGCCAGGGTGAAGACGTTCGTGGTCATCAGATCGCGCACTAGTCGGGATGAGGTGTTCATGAGTGTTCGCTCCTCGCGTGGCCACTGTTCAGCACAGGTCGCGGACCCAGTGCGTGCCCGTGGGCACGCCGTCCGTGACGTATTGCGGCCCGAGGTCGCGCCAGGTCGAGCACGGCTCGAGCGGGCGTTGCTGCTCGAGCGCCTGCGCGAGCGGCAACGTGCTCGTGGTCGCGTAGATGTACACGGGCGGCACGTTGACGACGGCAGTCGCCTCGACCGCAGTACCCGTCTCCGGGAGGCTCCAAGCCACGGGAGCCGGGACGCTCTGCGGCGGGTCCATCACCAGCAAGGCTGGGGCGCCTCGTGTGAGCGCGAGCGGGTCGATTTGAATGACAGCGACGAGCCCCAGGGCCGCGAGTCCCGCGGCCAGAGAGCCCAATGCAATGATTCGCTCCTTCATGTGTCACCTCGCTGGTCAAGTCGGCAGCGCCGACCAATCACCCAGGTGGGTGCAGTTTTCAGGCCACGGCGCTCGGGGGCGCGCAGCGACGAAAATGGCCGGAGTGGTACGTAGGGGAGCGCAAGTCTTGCGCCGGAGCATGCAGCCCTTGCGCGTAGCGCAGGGGCTGGCAACGCTGGGCCAGCTAGCTCGGCGCAGCGCTGGCCTGGCGGCTGCGCGGTAGCTCGAACCAGAACGTGCTGCCATGGGGCTCGACGGGCTCCACGCCGATCGTTCCACCGTGGGCCTGCACTGCCAGCTTGCAAAAGGCCAGGCCCAGCCCCGCCGAGTGGTAGCGGTCCTGCTTGCGCGCCGCCACGACGCCGAATTTCTCGAAGATCTTTTGTCGGGCTTCGAGCGGAACACCGGGCCCCTGGTCCGAAACGGCGACGCGCGCGCCATCATCGCGAGCGAGCACCGAGATGTGGATCGCGCTTCCGCTCGGCGTGTGTTTGATGGCGTTGGTTACCAGGTTTTCCAAGATGCGCTGCACGATACCGGCGTCGCACGCGACCAGCGTTGGCGCCGCGACCTCGAGCTCGATGTCGCGGTCGCGCTCGAGCCCGCGCAGCGTGGTCCTGACCTGTGCGGCCAAATCGCCGAGATCGTGCTGGGCCAGGTGCAGCGGCAGCTTGCCCTGCTCGAGGCGACTGACGTCGAGCAAATCGTTGGCCATCCGCGCGATGACCTGCGCGCCGAGCAGGGCCGCTTGCAGATCACTGGCGGCTTCGGGGCTCAGCTTGGCGCACTCGTCCTGCAAAAAACTCAGGTGGCCGGACATGACGGTCAGCGGCGAGCGCATGTCGTGGACCACCATGTGCACCAAATCCTCACGCAGCTGTTCGAGCTCCTGCAGCTTGGAGTAGCTGCGAGCCAGCTCCACGTTGGCGCGCCTGAGCGCCAGGTGAGTCCGGACTCTGGCTTGCACCTCCTCCAGATGAAAGGGCTTGGTGATGTAGTCGACGCCGCCGACCTCGAACGCCCTGACCTTGTCGGCGATGTCGCTGAGCGCGGTCAGAAAGATCACCGGAACGTCCTTGAGCTTGGCGTTGGCCTTGAAGCGGCGGCACACCTCGTAGCCGTCCATCTCGGGCATGGTCACGTCGAGCAAGACCAGGTCGGGTACGGCGTGCTCGGCAGCCTGCAGAGCTTGGGCGCCACTCAGGACCGGTCGTACTTCGTAGCCGAGCTGGTCGAGGATGCCGACCAACAGGCGCAGGTTGTCCGGCGTATCGTCCACGATCAAGATGTTGGCGGGGGCTGTGCTCTCCATCATCGTCTTCCCCTCGGACTCGAACCCCGCAAGCTATCCGAGCTCGAGCGCGGCCGCCAGCTCGCCATAGCGGAAGTCATTGGCCAGCAGCCTGACCTGGGCGGCAGCAGCCGGCGAATGCTCGCCAATCTCTGCCGCCAGACGTTCGATGCGAGCTGCGCGCGCCTGGACGACGGCTTCGCGGAGACTCTCGACGAGGCCCTGCGGTACCGCCTCCAGTAGCTGCGGCAAGGAGCGCGGCGGAACACCGCGCTGGGAGGAGGGCTTGAGGGGGGACTCGCCGGCGTAGATCAGCTGGACTCCGAGCAGGTTTGCCAGTTGCTCGAGCAGCTCGGCCTCGCGATACGGCTTGAGCAGGACGTCGACGGCACCCGCGCGCCGCGCGTCTCCCTCCAGCTCCAAGAAACCACTCGCCGTGAACGCCACCAGCGTCGACTTCGAGCCAGCAGCTTTGAGCCGGCGAATGGCATCGATGCCGCCGATGCCGGGCATGTGCAGGTCCATCAGGATCAGGTCGGGCTGCCACTGGTGATGCAGCTCGATGGCCGCCTCGCCGCTGCTGGCCGTGCGCACGTCGAAACCCACGCTACCGAGCAGCTCGGCCACCAAGGCCCGGTTATCGGGTTGGTCGTCGACAGCGAGCACTTTCGGCGCTGGCCCCGCGAGCCTGAGCCCCACGGCCAGGCCACGCCCCGAATGGGGCGCCGCTTCCGTCGCGACCTCGCCCACCTCGAAATCGAACGTAAAAGCACTGCCGCCGCGCGTGCTCTGGACGGTCAGATCACCGTGCATCAGGCGCGCCAGGTGCCGGCCAATCGAAAGCCCGAGCCCGGTGCCGCCGGCCTGTGCGCCCACGCGGGTTTGTTCGAAGGCTTCGAAGATGCGCTGCAGATCGGCCGCCTCGATACCCGGGCCGGTGTCGGCCACCACGATCTCCACCTGATACGCTCCGCCCAACGCCGAGCAGGCTGAAGCGCGCACCTGGACGCCGCCCTTGGTGGTGAATTTCAGCGCGTTGCTCAGCAGATTGATCAAGACCTGTCGAATCTTGCCAGCGTCGCCCAAGACGGTTCGAGGCAAATCCTCCGGCAGCTCGAAGGTGAGCGACAGCCCCTTGGTTCGAGCAAGGCCGCTGCACATGTGGTTGATGTTGCGCAGCAGCTCGGGCAAGTCGAACGGCTCCGGCAGGAGCTCCGCCCGGCCTGATTCGATGCGCGACATTTCGAGCACGTCGTTGATCAACGTAAGCAGGTGCTCGCCGCTCGACAGAATGATGTCCACCTTCTCGCGCTGCGAGGGGACGAGCGCCGCGTCGCGCAGCAGCAGCTGCGCGTAGCCCAGGATCGCGTTCATGGGCGTACGGATCTCGTGGGACATCGTGGCCAGGAACCTGCTCTTGGCACCGCTGGCACGCTCTGCCTCCTCCTTGGCGGCACTCAATTCACGAGTTCGGGTCGAGACCAGTGCCTCCAAGCCTTCGCGGTGCGTCCTTAGCTCGATGTGGCTGACGACGATTTCGCCGAGAGACTCGAGCAGCCTGCGCTCCTCCGCCAGAAAAGGGCCTTCGGCGGCAGCGGGTCGTCGTTGCAGGTAGACGACTTCGATCACACCGGAAGCACCCTGAGCGGTGGCAAACGACTGACGCTGATGCCAGTGCGATTCGGCCCAGCCAGCTGTGCGCACGTCGATATCGCGAAAAGAGATGCGCGCCTCACAGCACTCCGGAAATTGCCAGGCTGCAGGGATCTGATCGACCAGCTCTTGAAACAACCCCTGATCGATCGGACGCCCTTGTTGCAGCAGGCGCGCCGCGGAGTGCAGTAGCTTGAGCTCCTTGACGCGCTCTCCCAGATCGTGGACCAGCCGCACGCGTTCGCGCTCGGCCTGCCTTCGATCCGTGAGATCTCGATTGCCTCCGACGATCTGGAGCAAGCGGCCGCTATCGTCGTAAACCGCGTTGGCGTTGGCTTCGATGTGACGGATCTGGCCGTCGGGGCGCCGGATGCGGAACTCGGTGCGCGCGTGGGCCGCTCCGCTCATCAGCTTGGCGAGCTCGGCCAGCGCCTGCTCTCGGTCCTCGGGCAGGATGCGCTCGACCCAGGCGTCGTACTCGACGCTGCCTTCGGGAAAGTCGTAGAGCTTCAAAACGTGGGCGTCCGCGGTGAAGCGTCCTGTCTTGAGATCCTGGTCCCAAACACCAATGCTGCCGGCTTCGAGCGCGCTTTGAAGCCGCTGCTCTGCCTGCCGCCGCGCAACGATCTCCGCTTGGGCCCGCTGCAGCGAGGTCGATAGCGTCAGCTCAATCTGATGGTGCAGCACGACCGTCAAGGCCAGCGTCATGCAGCTGAAGATCCAGATCGCCAGGGGCGTGAAAGCCACTTCTGTTTCCGGCACGAGGTTCGCTTGCTCCGCGAACACCAGTGCCAGCCCGATCGTGGCCAGCGCGACTGCGCTGATGGCTCCGCCCCGGGTCCCGAGCAGCACGCCGGCCACCATACTGACGTAGAAGAACAGCGCGATGGCAGGCGCACTGATGCCACCCGAGCTGTAGGCCCGCCCGCTCACGACCAGGCCGAGCGTCACGACGAACAGCCAGGAAGCCAGCTTCGTCCGACCCCGTCGATTGACGATCAGCAGCACGAAGCCCGCAGCTAGCAGGAAGACTACGTTCTCGGCCCGTCGCAGCAGCGTTTCGGGTTGCGCCAGGCTCAGCGCGAGCATGAAGGCGACGATGACCAGCAGTGTCACCCACGCCACGCGATAGAAGGTCTGGGCGCGCTGCGTCTTCTCCTCGGTGTCGAGGGTCGGCCATTGCGAGAGCTGCAGAAACAGCGGCGTCATGCGCGCTCAGGTCCCGCCTGCTTGCCGTAGTGACCCATGCCAGCGAAAGGCTAGCCGGGGCCCGCGCGAATGAGAAGCCGACTCAGAGCCGCCGCAGAATCGCTTCGCACATACTGTCGAGGGAAGCGATTTCGTCGGCCGCACCCAGCTCGATGGCAGCCTTGGGCATGCCGAAGACGGCGCTACTCGCCTCGTCCTGAGCCAGCGTGGCCGCACCCGCTTGCCGCAACGTGGCCAGGCCTCGCGCGCCGTCGTCACCCATGCCCGTCATCAGCACTCCGACCGCGCGTGCGCCCACCTCGCGAGCAACGCTCTCGAACAGCACGTCCACGCTGGGCCGATGCCGGGAGACGAGCGGGCCGGTGGTCAGATCTGCCAGCAAGTGACCGGCTGCTCGTTTGAGCGTGAGGTGGCGCCCGCCCGGCGCGATCAATGCGAGCCCCGGGCGCAGCAGGTCACCCGCCACTGCTTCGCGCACCTCGATGGCGCATTCGCGATTGAGCATGCTCGCGAAGGCGCGCGTGAAGCCCGCCGGCATGTGCTGCGCCACCACCACGGGCGGCGCGTCGTTGGGCAAGGCGCTCAGGATCACGCGAATCGCCTCGGGGCCGCCGGTGGAAGCCCCGAGCGCGATCACGCTGCGCTCCGGGCTCCGGGCGAGCAACCTGCGCTCGCTCGGCATGCTCGAAGGCCGCGGGGCGCGCAGCTTGGGTCGCGTCTTGGCGGCAGCGGTCACGGCGTCGACCAGCATCACCGACGATTCGAACAGGAACTCGCGCACGGCCGTCTTGGGCTTGGTCACGACCTCGACCGCGCCATGCGCCAGCGCCTCGATGGCCTTGCTGCCACGACCGTCGGTCGTGCCCGAGCAGATCACGACCGGGATTGGTCGCTCGCGGTTCAGCTGCTTCAGGAACGTGAGCCCATCCATGCGGGGCATTTCCAGGTCCAGCACGACCACGTCCGGCTCGGAGCGCTCCAGCTTTTGCAGCGCGAACAGCGGATCGGGAGCCACTCGCACGTTCATGCCGGCGGCGACCAGCACCGCGCTCAGCACCTGGCGAGCGACGGCCGAGTCGTCGACGATCAAAACCTCCAGGCGCCGCGAGCCCGCGCCGCTCATGCCCCAGCTCGCTGGCGATAGATGGTTGGGGCGAGCGTGTCGAGGCCAAGCTCCAGGCCGTGCAGGCTCTCCGAATGGCCGACGAAGAAATGGCCGCCCGGAACCAGCTGCCGCGTGAGCCGCAGTACGACCTCGCGCCGCGTCTCGGGCTTGAAGTACATGAGCACGTTGCGGCACAAGATCAGGTCGAAGTGTCCGAGCGGCGTGAAGTTCGAGGTCACCAGGTTCTCGCGTTGAAAGCGCACCGTGCTGCGCAGGCTCGGCCCCATGCGGAACGTCCCGCTGCGTGAGCCGGTGCCGCGCAGCAGATACGGCTTGTGGTGCTCGCTCGGAATGTCGGCCAGGCGCTGCATCGGGTAGACCGCGGCCACCGCTCGCTCGAGCACCTTGGTGCTGATGTCGCTGGCCAGGACCTCGAGTGACCAGTCCTTGGGCAAGACGCTGAGCAGGGTCATGGCCAGCGAATAGGGCTCTTCCCCGCTGGAGCAGGCCGAGCTCCAGACGCGGATGCGCCGGCCGCGCTCGCCATTATCGGCCTGGCGACGCCAGAGTGTGGCCAGGTTGCCGCGCAAGAACTCGAACTGGGCGGGCTCGCGAAAGAACTTCGTCTCGTTGGTGCAGATGGCGTTGATGCAGCGAACCAGCTCGTCCTGGGGACTCCTGACGACGCGCTCGTAGTACTCGCTGAAGGTGCCCAGGCCGAGCTCGCGAATCCGCGACAGCAGGCGCGCGTTGACGAGCGCCTGCTTGACCGAGCTCAGGTGGATGCCGACCTCGTTTTCGACCAGGTCCCGGAACTGGCCGAACTCCGCTGGGGTGAGGGGGCGTATTTCCTGAAGCATGGCTCAGCTCCGAGCGGCGGCGCGCTCGCCCGCGGCGGATGCCTCGGCCGATTCCCAGTCCGCGTCGTCCAGCGCTTCGTCGCTCGCGTCCTCGCGCACGTCGATGCTCGGTGCCGCCGCGTCGGTCGCAAAGTCTGGCGGAGCCAGAATCTCGTCTTCGGACAGGGCGTGGTCGATGTTGAGCACGAGCGCGAACTTCTTCCCCAGCGGCAGCATGCCGTTCAGGTAGTCGGTGTGGACGGGGGTGCCGAAGGGCGGAGGCGGCAAGAGCTGGCTGCGATCCATGGCCAGCACCTGACCCACCTCCTCGGTGAGCAGGCCCAGCAGCAGCGTCGTGTCGCCTAGCTTCGTGTCGACCAGCACGATGCAGGTACGGGGGGTGACCTCGATGGCCGACAGCCGAAACTTGATGGCCAGGTCGATCACCGGCACCACGCTGCCGCGCAGATTGGTCACGCCGCGCACCGTTTCGGGCATGCCCGGCACGCGCGTGACCGTGTCGTACGGAATCACCTCGCGCACGTGGTCCAGGCTCACCGCGTACTCGACCTCGGCGATGAAGAAGGTGAGGTACTCGTCCACCTGCTTCAGCGTCCTGTCCGGCTCAGAATGGCTGGTACTCACGATCGCCTCCATTGAGTGCGGACAGGTTCAGGGTGTGCGGCTGAGCGGGGCGCACCTTGGAGAGCTCACGCTTGTGGGGCGCTTCGCGATTGGGACGCGTGGGCGGCCTGGAGGCGCCGCTGTCCTCGATCGAGAAGAAATCGGACAGCTGCCGGAGCGCCTCGGCTTGCGCGCTCATCTCCTCGGCCGCCGCTGCCAGCTCCTCGGACGCGGTGGCGTTGCGCTGCGTGATCTGATCGACCTGCAGCATGGAGCGGTTCATCTGCGCCACTCCAGCGGCCTGCTCGTTCGAAGCCGCCGCGACCTCCTGGGTGAAGTCGGTCGAGCGCTGAATGCTCGGCACGAGCTCGTCGAGGCGGCTGCCGGCGCGCGACGCAACGTCGACGCTGGAGCTGGCCACCGTGCGGATTTCCTTGGCGGCGACCTGGCTGCGCTCGGCAAGCTTGCGCACCTCCGTGGCCACCACCGAGAAGCCGCGACCATGCTCGCCGGCACGTGCGGCTTCGATGGCTGCGTTCAGGGCCAGCAAGTTGGTTTGATAGGCGATCTCCTCGATCAGGCCGATGCGACCGGCGATCGCGTTCATGGCGCTGACCGACTCGCGCACCACCCCGCCGGCGTCGCCGGCGTCACGGGCGCTCTGCACGGCCATCTTTTCCATGCGCTTGGCGTTCTCGGCGTTCTGATTGATGCCGCTCGAGAACTCCTCGAGGCTCGACGATACTTCTTCGACGGCTGCCGCCTGCTCGCTGGTGCCCTGTGAGAGCGACTGCGAGGTGGATGAAACCTGAGCCGCCGCCGACGACAGCGCGCCA
>DATDEV010000171.1:0-4486 GCA_036522995.1 Polyangiaceae bacterium | reverse complement strand
GAAGCCGCCTTACGTCGGCGCTACAAGCTCTAGCTCAGGGCTGCTCGATGCAGATCTGACCCTGGGTGCACTCGGTGATGCGCGCCAGCGTGTCGAAAGGATTGCCACAATCCTCGGTCCGAACCTGGTGCAGGCACTCGCTCAGCTCGCTTTGGTTGATGCCGCCCGGACACTGGCGTGCGTTGAGGTCGTCCTTCCAATCGGTCTGAATGCGCGTCATGCAGTCCTGGGTCGAGCTGTAGGTCTTGTCCGCCCCGACGTTGCTGCATTGACGTTCCCGTTCGCAGCGCGCCTCGGCGATCTGCTCGGCGGCCGAGCGGGTGCGAGCGGCCGGGGACATGCCCTCCGACGCGGCCGTCTCCGGTTGGCGCTCGGGCGTCTTGCTACATGCCCAGCTGAGACCGACTGCCAAAACGCCCACGAAAATTTGGGTGAAAGTATGCATGGTGACTCCTTCCGCCCGGAGCCGGATGCACTTCACGTGCCGGACCCCGCCAGCCGGAGCTCGAGGAAGTGGGCCGAACGGCGCCACAAACCCGTCCCGGCGAGGCGTTTTGCCTGGAGCGGAGCAAGCGCTAGCGAGCTTGTGCTAAGACCCGGCCCGCCGTGTTTGAGGCATTAGCAAAAGGTTTTCGTGAGGCGCAAAACCGCCTCGCCGGGCTCACCGAGCTGAACGAAAAGAACATCGACGTCGCGCTCAAGGAAGTGCGGGTGTCGCTGCTCGAAGCGGACGTGGAGCTGGGCGTCGTGCGCCGCTTCCTCGACGCGGTGAAGGAAAAGTCGCTGGGCGCCACCGTGCAGACGCGCGTGCGGCACCAGGGAGAGACGCACAAGGTCGGCGCCGGCGAGCAATTCGTCAAGATTTGCCACGACGAGCTCGTGAGCATGATGCATCACGACGGCGAGCCGGTGACCTTCGCCGCGAGCGGCATCACGGGCATCATGATGGTCGGCCTTCAGGGCTCGGGCAAGACCACCACCGCAGCCAAGCTGGCGCGCTGGCTCAAGAAGCAGGGCAAGCGCCCGCTGCTGGTCGCCGCCGACATGCAGCGACCCGCAGCTGTCGATCAGCTGATGGTGCTGGGCGAGCAGATCGAGGTGCCGGTCTTCAACATCCCCGGCGCTGCGCCGCTGGCCATCTGTGAAGCTGCCGAGGACGAGGCCAAGAAGCACAAGGCCGACGTCATCATCTACGACACGGCTGGACGCCTCGCCATCGACGAGCCGTTGATGGAGGAGCTCGGCGCGATCAAGAGCGCGGTCTCGCCCGCCAACATCTTGCTGGTGATCGACGCCATGATCGGCCAGGACGCCGTGAAAACGGCCAAGTCCTTCAACGAGCGCTTGGGCATCAGCGGCGCCGTGCTGACCAAGCTCGACGGCGATGCGCGCGGCGGTGCCGCGCTGTCGGTCAAGGAAGTCACGGGCGCGCCGATCGTTTTCGTCGGTATGGGCGAGACCACCGACAAGCTGGAGCTGTTCCGCGCCGAGGGCATGGCGTCGCGCGTGCTCGGCATGGGCGACGTGGTCGGTCTGATTCAGGACTTCGAAGACGTCGTCGATCAGAAGCAGGCCGAGAAGGACGCCCTGCGCATGATGCAGGGCGAGTTCACGCTCGAGGACTTCTTGAATCAGATTCGCATGATTCAGAAGATGGGCTCGGTGCGCGATCTGATCGAGAAGATTCCGGGGCTGTCGAGCATGCTGCCGCCCGGCGCCGCGGCGCAGGTGAACGACAGCGAGCTCACCGACGCCGAGACCATCATCTTGTCGATGACCAAGTTCGAGCGGCAAGATCCGCAGAGCTTGATCCGCGAGCCGTCGCGCGTGCGTCGCATCGCCACTGGCTCCGGCCGCACCGAGCAGTCGGTGGGCGAGCTGGTGCAGAAGTTTTTGTACATGCGCCAGATGATGGGCAGCATGGGTGGTGCGGGTGGCGGTGGACTGCTCGGCGGGCTGCCCGGCATGGGCGGCATGGCGCGTAACGTGCGCCGCGCGATGAAGAGCGGCAAGATGCCCGAAGGGTTTCCGCCCATGCCGGGCGGCATGCCGGGCTTTCCGGGCATGGGCATGCCCGGGATGGGCATGCCGGGTATGGGTATGCCGGGCATGGGCATGCCCGGTATCGGCGGCGCTTCGCGCGGCACGCCAGCCATGCGCGCGCTCAGCGCCAGCGAACGCAACGCCAAGAAGAATCAACGCAAGCGCGAGCGTGACGCGCGTAAAAAGGGAAAAAAGAAGTGATGCGAAAGTCAGCCCTCGCACTCGGGCTCGCGGCGCTGCTGGGCGCGGCGGGCTGCGGCAAATCCGTGAGCCAACGAGGCGAGCCGCAGCAGGAGCTCGGCCCCGAGCTGGCCAGCTTGGTGCTCGAGGAGGCCCCCTCCGATTTGCCCAACCGCACCTTGCTCGACTTCGCCGGCAAGGCGGATCTGATCGGCTACTCGGTGACCCCTGCCTCGCTGGCAGCGCCCGGCAGCAAGCTGTCACTCAAGACGTTCTGGCGCTCGACCGGGCGCCTCGGTGAGGGCTATCAGCTGTACACCGAGCTGGTGACCCCGGCCGGCAAGCGCTTCGAGATCGAAGGCGCCGGGCCGCTGCGCAAGGGCCCGCTCACGCCCTCGAATTGGCAGCCGGGCAAGGTCTACGTCGACGAGCTCGAGATCACCGTGCCCCAGGCCATCGACGCCGCGCGCTTCTCGATCGTCGTCGGGCTGAAGACGGCCCCGGTCGAGCCCGAAAAGGCCGACGACGCCAAAGCCGAGCCCAAGCCCGCCGAGGGGGAAGAGAAAGCGGCTTCCGGCACGTTCGGTAGCGTCTATCTGACCGTCGTGAGCGGTCTTGCCGATCTCAAGCACGGCGGGATCATCGCCACGCTGGAGACGGGCGTCACGCCCGGCGCCATGCGCGCGCGCAACGTCAAGGCAGCGGCGGGTCAGGGCAAGCGACCTCCGGGCGCTCTCGGCCAGCCGCCTCAGGGCAAGCCCGGGCAAGCGGTGCGCATGCCGAGTCCCCCTCCGCCAGGTTCCGCGCGCTAGTCGTGCGCCGCGCGCTGCTCGGCGCCACGTTGGCAGCGCTCTCGGCGCTCGCCTGCAGCAGGTCGCCTCGCGTCGATCAGCGCGGGCTGGTGCTGGATGCGCTGCCGGCTCAGCTTCCGCTCGAGCTCGACCTCGAGCTCGGCGATGCTGTCGAGCTGCTGGGCGGCAAGGTCGAGCCTGCCAGCGACCTGAAGCAGGGCAGCCGCGTCGAGCTCACGCTCTATTGGCGCAAGCGCGCTCGGGTGGAGAAGGGTTTTCGGCTCTTCACTCACGTGCTCGACGAGGCTGGCGAGCGGCTGCTGACGCTGGATGGCATCGGACCGTTGCGCGGGCCACTCGGTAAGCCGACACTTCCGCCGAGCGCCTGGGAGGAAGGCAAGGTCTACGTCGACCAGCAGGCGTTCACCGTGCCCTACACGCTGCGCACCGATTCGATCAGCATCGTGACCGGCATGTTCCGCGGCGACGAACGCCTGCCAGTGACGCGCGGCAAGCGCGACATGCGCGGCAAGCGCGAAAGGCTGCCGGGCGATCGGGGCTTGGTGGCGAAGCTCGCGGTGCAGCGTGCGACTCCGAACAAGTCCGTGCCGCTGCTCTGGCTGCCGCGACGCAAGGCGAGCGAGCCGCTGGTCATCGACGGCAAGCTGGACGAGCCGGCGTGGACGTTTGCCGCATCCACCGGCTCGTTCGTCAACGTCGCAACCGGTGAGGCGCCGACCGGCGCCGAGCTGGCGGCCAGCGCCAAGCTGCTGTTCGACGACGAAGCTCTCTATATCGGCTTCGAAGTGCAGGACGAAGACCTGCGCGGGGGGTTCGATACGCAAGCGCCCGATCCCCACTTGTGGACGAGAGACACCGTGGAGGTGATGATCGATCCCTCCGGCGATGGCGACAATCGCGACTACTACGAGATCCAGGTAGGTCCGCAGAACCTGGTCTTCGATTCGCAGTTTGACGACTACAATCAGCCGAGACTCGAGCCGGATGGCCCGTTCGGTCATCAGGAGTGGTCGTCGCGCTTGCGAAGCGCGGTCGTGCTGCGCGGCACGCTCGACGACGAGCGCGAAGACGAGGGCTACGTCGTGGAGATGGCCATTCCTTGGTCGTCATTCGACAAAGCCAAGCGCTCACCGCCACGAGCCGAAGACATATGGCGCATGAACTTCTATGCGATGCAGAACAATGGCGGCGTTGCCTGGTCGCCCATCCTGCGCCAGGGCAATTTCCATCTCGGGAGTCGCTTCGGCCGCATCCGTTTCGCGGCGCCTCAACCATCCCCACGATCGCTAAATAGCGGAGCGCCGTAGGTTTCTGGTGGATCGGCAAGGCGGAGCGGCCTAGCGTTCTCGATCACTCAAGGAGATCGAGCCGATGCAGAACGGGATGGTGTATGTGTCAGGCGGTGGTGGCTATCCACCCGGTGGCGCTCCGCCTGGTGGTTGGGGTCCTCC
>DATDEV010000170.1:0-12789 GCA_036522995.1 Polyangiaceae bacterium | reverse complement strand
GGCGCCGTGCGCCAGGGCCAGCGTCGCCCCGCTTTCGACGCCGATCTCCAGATAGGTGCGCGGGCGCAGCAGCTCGTGCAGACGCCTGAGCACGTCGCGGTAAGGCGGCCCTGGGAAGCGCACGCTAGCCAGCGCGCCCGGAGCGCCCGGAAAATCCGGGAAGCGCTCGAGCACCTGCCGCAAGAGCTGGCCGGCGAGCTCCGCGTCACCTGCGTGCTGGGCCATCTGCGCCCGATAGAACAGCGCCGCCAGCTGGGTAGGCGCTCGCTCGAGCACGGCGTCGACCAGCTGGATGGCGCGCTGGTGCTCGCCCAGGCCGAACAGGGCGGCGGCATGGGTGAGCTCGAGCGCAGGCTCGCTCGCCCCCGTCCAGGTTTCGCAGATGGCCGCCGCATAGTCCAGGCTGCCGACCCGCAGAGCCTGAGCGGCCAGCAGCACGAGGTCGGCAGCGGACGAGCCGTCCAGCGCCGGCGCGAGCTCGGCGCTGGACGCTCGAAATCCCGACTCAGCAGTCATGCGTGAACGCTAGCGCCGGCGCCCGGCGGCGGCGGCGACTTTTTCGTCAAAGCGGCGGCAGGGCCGCGGGGCGCCCTGGCAAACCGCCGCCGAGTGCCGCAGCGCCGATGCCGAGCGGCGCCAGCGCCTGCAAGTTGAGCGCGTCGATGCGGTAGGTCCAGACCTCGTTCTGAACCTCGCTGCGTACCGACAGCGCGCTGGTCACGCGCTGCGGCCCGCCCAGCCGGAACTTCTCCAGCTGCACGCCGGCCTCGGTGGCGCGCGCCCGCAGCAGCGGATTGCGAAATAGCGTCTCCGCGATGCGGCCCGTGTCGACCCAGAGCCGAAAATGCTGCGTATCCGGCAGCGCTGCGAGCGCCGCCTGGTGCGCAGCGTCGTCCTTGAGCGCGCGGTCGGATTTGGAGAAGGCCGCCTCGGCGCGATCGCAGAGCGCGTTGCCGCCGGCGCTGATGAACAGGTGCTTGTCGAAGAACTTGACACGCAAGCCGACGGCAAGCGGAGCCCCGCGCGGCGCGAGCGAAAAACCGGGTCCGTCCTCGGTGAGAATCACCTCGCGCATCTTGGAAAGGACCTTGGTTTTCAGCTGCGCTGCCAGGCGCTTGTACTCGGTCTCGTCCTTCAGCTGCTGAGCCCAGGTGACGCTGAGCTTCGACGCGGCCTGAGTGCCGTCGCCGAGCAGGGCGGCGTCGAGGGCGAGCTCGGGCGACGCGCCCAGCGCCAGGACGGCCTCGCTACCGAGACCGTCGATGAGCGTTGCCACGCTCACCCCGAGCAGTTGCTCGAGCTGCTGCAGTCCTTGCTCGGCCTCGCGTTTGGAGCGTGGATCGGCTGCCTGCAGCTGTTCGAGCAGCTGCTTCTGCAGCTCGGCCCCGCTCAGCTTGGTCTGAGTCTGCACGGCCAGGTAGGCGAAAGTCTCGACCGGCAAACGGGCAGGCAGCTCGAGCTTGGTGGGCGGCGCGTACGCCGAGCCCTTCGGCAGCTTGCTGCCGATGATGCGCCCGGTGAAGCTGGTGATGAAACCGGCCGGCTTGACGCTCAGGCTCCCGGTCATGGGTCCAGCGGGTTTGAAGTAGCCATCCACCAGCTCTTTGAGCTTCGGGTCTTCGATGTTCGCCAGCACCGTAGGATCCAAGAACGCGGTCAGCCGCGCCTTGGCGTCGAAGTCCTTGGTGGCCGCTTGAAATGACGGGTTGCTCTCGATCGACGCGGCGCCTTGCTCCAGCACCTTGGCCAGATCGGTCAGGAACACCTCGCTGCCGAGGGTGAGCAGCTTGTGGTCCGGAAACCAGACCAGCAGCTCCTTACCCGTCCCCAGCTCGGAGTCGGCCAAGCTCTTGAGCAGCACGTCCTGGCCCACGCTGGACTGCAGAACCTTGCGCGTCAGCTGGTAGCGTTTGCCCGTTTGGCCGAGCGCCCCCGACGCGATGAAGCGCGGCGATTTCAGCAACCCCTCGACCGCGCCCTTGCTGCTGAAGCCGATCACCAAGGCGCCCTCGAGGCTGCCGGCAAGCTTGCGCGCCGCAAAGCCGGCCGAGCGCGAAGCCAGAATGAAGGCGCGCGCGTCGTCGAGCGAGATGTCGAAGGCTTTGGCGATCGAGTCAGCGGTGTCGTCGAACACCCGCTTGTCGTCGCGCAGCGACGTGTCGAGGTATTCGACGTCTTTGAAGTCGGCCACCAGCTGCGGCAAGCTGCCCAGCTCCAGCATCAGCTCCGAGTCGCGCGGCATGGCGGAGGCGATCTTGATCGGGCTGCCACCCGCGAAGAACAGCAAGTAGGCGCCGACCGCGCTGCCGATCAGGAACAGCAGCAGCATGGAGGCCAGCCCAACGATGAGCAGCGTGCGGCCTCCCTTCTTCTCTTCGGGGAGGGTCTTGCGCGCGCCCGGCGCCGTCGGCGACGCGGGCGCGTGCGCGTGCGCGCCGTAACCGGGCGCAGTCGGGCCGGGGCCAGGGCCGTATCCGGCCGGCGGCGGTTGCCCGTAGGGCCGAGCGGGCGGCGCATAGCCAGCGGGCGGGGCGCCGTAGCCAGCAGGAGCTGCCGCACGCTGAGCCAGCGCCTGCGCGAACGCCGGAAACTGCTGCAAGGACCACCACTGGTTCTGCCCTACCGGGCACACGCCCGCCTGCGTGAGCTCGCCGGCCAGGATCATCTGCACGATGCGAGCTTCCTCGTACGGCCCCTCGGGAGCACCGCCGCGGTTCAGGTAGAACATGCATCGACGACGCTAGACCGGCTGCGCGCGGTTTGCATTCGAAACAGCTCGCTCAGCACGCGCCCGGTAGGAGTTTTCAGGCGCGCCACGGCGCGCGGCGGCGCTTCGGCGATCAGCCGGCCACCAGCCTCGCCACCATCGGGACCCAGCTCCACCAAGCGATCCGCGCCCGCCAGCACCTCCGGATGGTGCTCGATGACGACCAACGTGTCGCCGCGCTCGACCAGCCTCGACAGCACGTTCATGAGGCGCGCCACGTCTGCCAAATGCAGCCCCGTTGTCGGCTCGTCGAGCACGTAGAGTGTGGCGCCTTGGCTCGGAGTCTGCGTGAGCTCGGCCGCTAGCTTGAGTCGTTGGGCCTCGCCACCGGACAGCGTGTGCGAGCCTTGACCCAACCTGATGTAGCCGGCGCCGAGATCCGACAGCGTCGCCAGGGGCGCCGCCACTTTCGGGTGATTTTCGAACACGCGTGCGGCGTCCTCGGCGGTGAGCTGGAGCACTTCGCCGATGCTGCGCTCGCGGTAGCGCACCTCCAGGGTTCGTGGCTCGAAGCGCAGGCCCAGGCAGGTCGGGCAGCCCGCCACCACGTCGGGCAAGAAGCTCATCTCGTGAGTGATGGCTCCCTGCCCCTCACACGTCGGACATTGGCCGCCACGCGCGGTGTTGAACGAGAAGCGCGCCGCCTCGAAGCCGCGCAACTTGGCGTCCGGCGTGCTGGCATAAATACGCCGGATATGATCCCAGATACCGAGGAAGGTCGCGGGTACGGAGCGCGGCGTGCGACCGATCGGCGATTGATCGACCGCGACCGCGCGCTTGAGCGCCGCCGGGACTCGCAGCCGCGTGAACGGACCGGGCGTTTCAGCGACCAGGCCGAGCTTCTGCCGGACCGCAGGCAGCAGCACCTTGCGCACCAGGGTGCTCTTGCCCGAGCCGCTCACGCCCGCGACCACGGTGAAACGCCCGAGCGGCACCGATAAATCCACGTTCTTCAGGTTGTGCGCGCTGGCGCCGGAAAGCTCGATGCGCTCGTGCCCCTCGGCGATCGGCAGCGGCGCGCGCAGCAGCGCTGGCGCCGACAGCGCCAGACCGGTCGGCGAATCAGGGCGCGCGCACACCTCGGCTGGCGTGCCGGCGGCGACGACGTGGCCGCCGCGCGAGCCGCCCCCGGGACCCAGGTCGATCAGATGATCGGCGGCGCGAATCGTCTCCGCATCGTGCTCCACCACCAGCACCGTCGAGCCGAGCTCGACCAGGCTGCGCAAGTTGGCGAGCAGCAGCCCCGTGTCGCGCGGGTGCAGACCGATAGTCGGCTCGTCCAGCACGTGGAGCGCGCCGGTCAGGCCGGCGCCCAGCTGCGCGGCGAGCCGCAGCCGCTGCATCTCCCCGCCCGAGAGGGTGGCCGCGGAGCGAGCGAGGCTCAAGTAGCCGAGCCCCACCTGCTCCAAGAAACGAACGCGCCGCAGTAGCTCGCTCGAGATCGGCGCCGCCACGCGCCCCGCGTCGCCGGTAAAGCGCAGCTGCTCCAGCCGCCCGAGCAGGCTCGAGACCGAACGCTCCACCAGCTCGTGATAGTGCTCGCCGTCCAGACGCGCGGCGCGCGGGATCGGGGCAAGCCTGCTGCCATGACAAGCAGGGCACGGCAGCTCCGGGGCGGAGACCTCCGCTACTTTGCGACCGCGCTTCTTGACGGGCTCTTCCACCAGCACGCCTGCGCCTTCGCAGCGCTCGCAGCGCCCCTGCTTGGTCGCGAACGAGAACCAGCGTGGATCCAGCTCGGGCGCCGAGAACCCGCAGCTGGGGCAGGCGCCTTGCAGCGACAGCAGCTGTTCGGCGCCGCCCGCGCCGCGCAGCTTGACCGAGCCGGCGCCCAGCTCGAGCGCGCGCTCGAAATCTTCACGCGTGAGGCGTTTGACGTCGACCTTCGCCACCACCACGAGATCGATGGTGTGCTCTTTGGTCTTGGCCAGGCGCGGCGGGGCGCTGGTCTGGACCAGCACGCCGTCGCAGATGGCCGTAGCGATCCCGCTGCGTTCGGCGGCCGCGAACACGTCCAGGTAGGTGCCCTTGCGCGCCTGCACCACGGGCGAAAGGAGCGCCTTGCCCTGCCCGGCGCGCTTCAGGCTATCGAACAGCGCGTCGGCCGTGGTGTGGGCGATCGGCGTGTCGTGCTCCGGGCAGTAAAGCACGGACAGCTTGGCGAACAGCAGGCGCAGGTAGTGAGCGATCTCGGTGACGGTCGCCACCGTCGACTTGCCACCCGCACGCGCCGTGCGCTGCTCGAGCGCGATGGAGGGCGGCACGCCGCTCACGCGGTCGACGTCCGGGCGCGGCATGGTCGGCAGGAACTGGCGCGCGTAGGGCGTGAGCGTTTCCAGGAAACGCCGCTGCCCCTCGGCGAAGATCACGTCGAAGGCCAGCGAGCTCTTGCCCGAGCCGCTGGGACCGGTGACGACGCTCAGCTTACCGTGGGGAATTTCGACCGACACTTCCTTCAGGTTGTGCTCGCGCGCCCGCACCACGCTCAGAAAGCGCGCAGCGCTGGCCGGCACGGCAGCCGTGCGCGCTCGCGCTCGCTCGGGCTTGGCCGCTGGGCGCGGCTGCGTCTGCCTGGCGAAATAGTCGCGCAGCGCAGTCCCGGTTTTGGAGTCAGCCAGCGCAATTTCGCGCGGCGTGCCCGCAGCCAGTACGCGCCCACCGCGCTCCCCTGCGCCGGGCCCCAAATCGATCACGTAGTCGGAGCTACCGATCAAGTCCAGGTCGTGCTCGACCACCAGCACGCTGCCGCCAGCATCGACGATGGCCGACAGCGCGCCCAGCACCTGCTTCACCTCGTCGGCGTGCAAGCCCGCGCTCGGCTCGTCCAAGATCAAGAGTGCGCCGCGCAGCTCCTCGGACAAAGTGCGCGCCAGCTTGAGTCGCTGCGCCTCGCCCCCCGACAGCGTGGTCAGCGGCTGACCGAGGCGCAGGTAACCGAGCCCGAGCAGCGCTAGCGGACCGAGCGCGCGCTGAATGGGCGGCTCGCTGCGAAAGGTCACGAGCGCGCGCTCGACGCTCATCTCCAGTACGTCGGCAATACTCCCGCCGCCGCGCTCGACCGACAGCACTTCCGGCTTGAAGCGCCGCCCCTGGCACACCGGGCAAACCAGCCGCACGTCGGCCAAAAACTGCATTTCGACCGTCTCGAAGCCCTCGCCCGAGCAGGCGGCACAGCGGCCGCCATCGACGTTGAACGAAAAGTGCGAGGGCGTGAGGCTGCGGGCTACCGCGCTGGGCTGCTTGCCATACAGCGCGCGCACGTGATCCCAGGCCTTGGTGTAGGTCGCGGGGTTGCCGCGCGACGTGCGGCCGAGCGGCGACTGATCGACCAGCGCCACGCGGCTGAGCGCCGCCTGCCCCCGCAGGCTGTCGAACGCGCCCGGCAATTCCTCGTCGAAGTCGCCGAAATGGCGCGCCAGCGCGCGATAGAAGATGTCGACGCCGAGCGTGCTCTTGCCCGAGCCGCTAGGCCCGGTGAGCGCGCACACCACGCCCAGCGGCACGCTCACGTCGACGTTTTGGAGGTTGTTGGCGCGCGCGCCGCGTAGCTCGAGCATTCCGCTCGGCTGCCGCACCGACTCGCTCGGTCGCCCCACGCCGCGCAGCGCTCGCGCCGTGGCGCCGTCGCCCTGAGCCGCCTGCTCCGGAGTCGCGTCGAGCACGATGCGGCCACCCTCCGCCCCCGCGCCCGGTCCCAGCTCGAGCACGCGATCGGCTGCTCGGATCAGCGCCGGGTCGTGCTCGACGACCAGCACGATGTTGTTGCGCGCCGCCAGCTCTCGCACCATATCCGCCAGTGGGGCAACGTCGCTCGGGTGCAGCCCCACGCTCGGTTCGTCGAGCACGAACAGCGCGTTGCAGAGCGAGGTGCCGAGCGCGGCCGTGAGCGTCACGCGCTGCGCCTCACCACCGGAGAGCGTGCGTGCCTGGCGCTCGAGCGTCAGGTAACCGAGCCCGACGCGGTCCAGGTAACCGAGCCGGCTCGACAGCTCGCGCCGCGCCAGCTCGCCCTGAGCGCTCGTCAACTGCAGCGCGTCGATGCGCGTGCGCGCTTCACCGATCTCCAGCGCGTGGTAGTCGGCGATGCTCAGCCCGCCGACGCGATGTGACAGCGCCGTCGGATTCAGCCGCCGCCCGCCGCACGCGGCGCACTCGTCGTAGCTGCGGTAGCGCGCGAGCAGCACCCGCACGTGCATCTTGTAGGTCTTCGTTTCCAGCCACTTGAACCAGCCGAGCACGCCTGGAAACAGCCCCTTGTGCCAGCTGCCGTCGCCCTCCAGGAGCAGCTTCTGCTGTGCGGCGCTGAGCACCGAGAACGCCACGTCGGTCGGGATGCCGTGGCGGCGACACAACTTCTTCACCTCCGCGCGTTCCCACTTGGTGGAGTTACCGCGCCATGGCCGGACGACACCGTCGTCGATCGAGCGCGACGGATCGGCGATGACCTTGGCCAGGTCGACTCCGAGCGTGCGCCCGAACCCGCGACACAGCGGGCACGCGCCCACGGGTGACTCGTAGCTGAACAGCCCCGGGCGCGCGGCTTCGAGCGCGCGCGCGCACTCGGGGCACGACAGTCCACGCCGCAGCTCGAGCTTGCCCGAAGCAGCGTGCAGCGCTGCGAGGCCCGAGCCGCGCTGCCACGCCACCTCGAGCGCTGCCGCCATGCGCTCGCGCTCGCCCCCGCTGCCCAGCCGATCGACGACCACGTCGAGCGCCCCCAGCTTCGCCGCCGCCGATGGCTTGAGCGCGTCGATGTCTTGGGCCTCACCGCCGAGCAGCAGCCGTCGGTACCCGTCGCGCGCCAGCTGCTCGCGCAGCTCCAGGTACTGCTCGCGCCCTTTGAAGGAAAGCGCATAGCTGACGGTGATGCGCTCGCCCGCATAGCTGTCGGCAACCCGCGCCGCCGCACGCTCGACCGTGAGCTCGACGCCCGCTCGATCGTGGTCGGGGCACACCGGCGTCGCCTCGCGCAGGAACAGCGCGGCGAGGTACGGCTCGATGTCGGCCATCGTGGCCACGGTCGAGCGCGAGCTCTTCACCGGTGCCCGCCGGTCGACGGCAATACCAGCCGGCACCGGCTCCAGCCGCGTCATCGGCGGCCGCTCCAGCCGCTCCAAGAACTGCCGCGCGTAGGGGCTGAAGCTCTCCACGAAGCGACGCTGCCCCTCGGCGTAGAGCGTATCGAGCGCCAGGCTGCTCTTGCCCGCTCCGCTCACGCCGGTGATCGCGACGATCTGCCCCGGCTGGAGCGTGACATCGACACCTTGAAGGTTGTGCGTCCGCGCGCCTTCGAGGATCGTCTTCTCCATCAGGGAGGGGCAACGTAGTGCCGAAGGACTGCTCTGACAATCGGACCGAGCCTGGTGCGGGGGCCCGAGCGGGTGACGTCATCAAGCTGCGCTGCACCTACGACAACAGCTTGCAGAACCCATTCGTGAGCATTGCGCTGCGGGGCCAGGGCCTGAGCGCTCCCCACGACATCGTGCTCGGCGAAGAGACGCTCGACGAGATGTGCCTGGGTATCTTCGGTATCGCTCAAAAAGTGTCGGATCTGCTGCAGTAGCCTTGCTCAAAGCGCCGCGGGCCCGCATATTCCGCCCCCCGAACCATGGCGGCAGCGAAGAAAAAACCCGGCGGCGATCGTCTGGTGTCGAAGAACCGCCGCGCCAGCTTCAACTACGAGCTGGGCGACAGCTATGAGGCGGGGCTGGTGCTGATTGGCAGCGAGGCGCGCTCGCTCCGGGAAAACACCGCCGATCTGAGCGACGCCTGGGTCGATATCGACGCCCGCAACGAAGCCTGGGTGAAGGGCATGCGGGTGCCACACCTCAAGCACGCCGCGTTCGGTCACGACGAGCGCCGGCCGCGCAAGCTGCTGCTGCACCGCGAGCAGATCGACAAGCTGCGCGGCCTGGTGGAGCGCGACGGCATGACGCTCATCGTCACCAAGTGCTACATCAAGAGCGGGCGCGCCAAGCTCGAGTTCGCCATCGCTCGCGGCAAGAAGGTCCACGACAAGCGCCACGCGCTGAAGGAAAAGCAAGCCCACCGCGAAGCCGAAGCCGCCATGCGACGGGGGCGAAAGGCGTGACTTCCGCGCTGATCCCGCTGCTGCTCAAGCGCGGTGGCGACGCTTTCATCGTGGAGCACGCCGGTGATGCGGTGTGCCTGGCTTCGACCGCATCCTCGCCGCCCGGCTCGACGCTGGAAGCCAGCTTCGCCGGGCCGCGCAGCGTGACCGTGAGGGTGAAGGTGCGAGGCTGCCGTCGAGCGAGCTTGCCCGACGGCCGCGAGGGTTTTCGCATCGAAGGCCGGTTCGTCAGCCTCACCCGCGGCGACCGCGAAGCGCTGTTTGCGCCGCCAGAGCCGCCAGCCGCTCCAGCCGAGGCGGATTCGGGAAGCACTTCTGAAACATAGTTCTCGGGTTCGACACAAATCTGAAGCTCCGCGCCGCTAAGTCCGCGAAAGGTCGTCCGGAAAAGCTGGCACGCCACGTGCAACGTCTGGGAGTGAACGCGGCGTTGGTCGCGAACAAACTACCCAGCGGCCAGGTGACCTCCCCTTCATCAGGACCGCTGTCCTCTCCTCAACGGGTCGGAGCGCTTCCCCTGCTCCGGCCTGTTGCACTCTCCTCAACGGGCTGTGGTGAATCCCCTCGCCATGGCCCGTTGTTTTTTCTCCGGCCCGCGCCACGGCTCAGATGGCGGGCGTGACGACGATGCCCAGCAGCGCCCCCCACCACACGCCGTTCAGCTGGAGCGGCTCCGGGCCCGCGCCGGTGTAGTGCACGCTGCGCAGGAGCGCGCCCAGCTCTCCGCCCAAGCTGGCGCGCAGCTGGCGCGTCAGCCGAAGCTGAAAGCGAGCGCTGCCGCCGGTGCGCGCTGTCCAAGAGCTGTCCTGATCGGCGACGCCGTCGAGCGTGCTGGCCGACGGCACCTGCAGCAGCTGAGCCGTGGCCGTGGCGCCCAGATCCAGATCCAGGGTGCGGGTGAGCACCAGCCGGTAGGCGGGCCCGAAGCTCAGACCTTCGAGCAACGTCCGCATCGAGGCTACCGAGCCGCCGTCGAGCTTGCCCGCGAGAAATGAGGCGCCGACGTCGAGTCGCAGGGGCCCACGCAGCGTGAGCTCTCCGCTGACCACCACGCCCAGCGCCTGGAGCTTGCCCGGCACGACGCCGTACATGAGCTCCGAGCGCAGCGCGAGGGGCCCCTCCTGAGTGCGTTCTCGCCGCTCGCGCTCACGTGCCTGCTCCGCCTGTCGCAGCCGCGAGTCACGAGCGAGCGCCGCGATGCGCTTGCGCGCCAGCCGCCGTCCCAGCTCTGCAGCTGCTAGCGCCACGCGACGGGCTACCAGCTGCGGATTCTCACCGGCTCCGTTGAGCGTGCGGGCACCGTGGTACTCGCCGCTCACCCAAAGCTCGAGTCGTAAGGTGGCGCCCGAGCCGCCCAGCACGCGAAAGAACAGCACGGGCGGCCTACGTGATTCGGCGACCGAAGCTGGGACCGCGACGTCGGCTAGCTCGAGAGGGACGAGCCGGCGCGTGCTGCGCGCGTCGACGATGCGTTCGGCCGCCACGTCGATCTCGACCAGCACGCTGGTCGGCGTCGCGCTGAGCCTGGGGCTCAGCAGCAGTAGCAGCAGCGCTAGCGACGCCGCGAGCGCGCGGCGGAGCTCAGTGCTCGCGCGCGGCCGCGGGCGCCGCGCCCGGGACGTCGCCGGCGGGCTCGGCAGCCTCGTCGTCTTCTTCGGGCGGGTCGCTGACTGCGGCGCCATCGGCGGCTGGCGGAGCGGTGAGCGCGGTAAACCGCTTGCGCAGCTCGGCCAGCCGTCGCCCCTTCGGGAAATTCTGGGCGTACTCGTCCATGGCGCGGCCAGCAAGCTCCAGGTTCCCTTGAGAGAGCGCCACGTCTACCTGACGGGCGGCGGCATCTTCGGCGAAGTCTCCGGCCGGTGACAAGCGCCGATACGTGGCGTAGGCGTCGGCGGCGCCCACCCGGTCTCCTGACTGCTCGAGCAAGTTGCCGAGCGTCCACGCTGCCACCGGCGCTTCCGGGGCAAAAACGTATGACGTGAGCACCCGCTTCAACGCACGCAGGGCCTGTTCGCGGCTGCCATCGGAGCGCGCGATATCGGCCAGCACCAGCAGCTGGGCAGCCGAGGCACGCACCAGCGCGACGTCGAAACCGGAAGTGCGCTCGAGCGCCGCACGCGCGGCGCGGAAGTCGCCGGCTTCAGCCAGGCGCTCCCACTCGGCCGCGTCCACCACGACCGGCAGCGGCTCGCTGACCACCGGGGCCGGCTCGGCGTAGTCGACCGGATACTCTTCGACGGCCAGCGCGCTGCTGCTGGACAGTGGGCGTGCGCGAGGAAGCTTGGGCGGCGGAGCATCAGGCCGCGCCGCGGCTTCGACCTCGCGTTCGGCGACCGGTGCGGCACCGGGCGGAGCGATGGCACGCTGCGGTTCGGCGATCGCTGCCTCCTCGGCGTGCGGCACAGCGACCCGCACGCCCACCAGCACACCGAGCGCGAAGATCCCGAGCGCGGCTGCGGGCGACCACCACTGCAAGCGAGCGCGGCGCACCGGCGCACCAGCCAAGTCGAGCTCGAGCCGCCGCCACACGCGCTCGACGCGCGCAGGAGAGGCGTGACTGCGCAGCGCAGCGACGGGAAGGGGAGGGAGAGGACGGCGGGTCATGACGCGGTGTGCGCGAAAGGGGCGACGAAATGAGCGGTCAAAAAGCGCTGAGCGCGGGCGATGCGGCGCTTGGCCGTAGCCAGTGAGCAATCCATCATCACGGCCACGGTTTCCAAACGGTGTCGCTCGACGTAACGGAGCGTCCACGCGATGCGATCGTCGGCGGCGAGCGTTTGCAGCAGCGCGTACACCTGAGCCAGCAGCGCGCAGGCTTCGGGATCGGCATCCGCGGCGGCAATGCTTTCAATCTCGACCGGCTCGGGCGTCGTCAGGCCCAGCGCACCGAGCAAGCGGCGGCGGCGGAGGCGGGTCCGCACCAGCCGCACCACGATGCTGCCGAGCCAGGGGCGAAACGCGGTCTCATCCCGCAGATCCTTCAGGCACTCCTGGGCGCGCAGAAAGGCGTCGTGCACCACGTCTTCCACGTCGGTCGCGCTGCCCTGAATGCGCACCGCCAGGTTGAAGGCGAACTCGGCGTGCCGCCGGTACAGCAGCTCGAAGGCCTTGGCCTCCGAGCGGCGCGCACGCCCCACCAGCTCCACCTCGTCGTCGGGGGCTTGCTCGTCACCGTCCTCGAGCCGCTGGTCGAGCGCCGGCAGCACACCGCTCGCAGGGTGCGGATCGCGGGCAGGCGTGGCCCCGGGCCCGCCCGGCGATTCGAGCGCGTCGGACGAAATCAGCCGCAGGCGTGGCGATCGGCTCGTGGCTCCCATACGCGGACCCGAATGATGGACGCTTTGCGACCCCGTTTCGGCTCAAATCCGCCCGGCGCTCAGCTTCGCGCTCGTAAATAATTGAAATGCTTGAGTTTATTGAAACGGGCGTCGCTTTTTTGCTTTGTGCGTGAGCCGGTTCGGGGTACTCGGGCGTCTGTTCCACGTCCGAGCCCATTGGTTCGGGCAATTAGGAGGATCCCCATGTCGATTCGTTCTTTGATCGCGCTCGTTCCGGTGTGTGCTCTCGCGGTTTCCGCAGTTGCTTGCGGTGGTGAAGCCACCCCCGAGCCGGCCACGCCCGATGCGGCTGCCGTTCCGGAAGAGAAGCCCGCTGACGCTCCGGCTGACGCTGCCGCTCCGGCTGACGCTGCCGCTCCGGCTGACGCTGCTGCTCCGGCTGCTCCGGCTGAGCCCGCCAAGTGAGCTGACGTTCGCTTCGGCGAACGCGAGAGGCCGGATCTCAGGATCCGGCCTTTTTTTGTTTGTAGGCCCGGTTCCTGGTCTGCATTTCGGTCTTATTTGCCTCCGTGCCTTGCCCAGGAGCTAGTCGACTCTCGCGCGTCGAACCGCGGCAGGCGCCGGCCTCGCCGGATCTTCTTGGGCCTCCTCTC
>DATDEV010000169.1:0-2931 GCA_036522995.1 Polyangiaceae bacterium | reverse complement strand
CAGGACGAGCGCGCGGTTTTGCCAGCCGACCGCGAACGCTGGCCCGGTGGCGTGGCTCGCCATCGCGCTTGCCATGGCCAGCCCGAATACCAGCATCGTTGCCCATACCAGGGCGGCCGACCCGAGCAAGACCGGGCGCTGAGAACGCCAGCCGGGCGAGCGCGTGTGAATCGCTTCGACTCACGGCGGCCGTGGCGCGTTCGATCTACGAGGGGGAGGAGAAGGAGCTGTCTCTGCTGCGTGGGGCAGCGTCCTTCTCTCCGGTGCTCAAGAAGCTCGAAGCCGAGTTCGAAGCTCGACGCTACGAGATGCAGTCGGCACGCCTCGAGCTGCTCTTCGAGCTAAAGCGACAGCGTCCTGGTCTCTCGCTCGAGCGCGCTCGCGACCTGATGTGGATGTTCACGAGCCGCGACTGCTACCGCATGCTGGTGGTCGACAAGCACTGGTCGCCGGAAGAGTACGAGAAGTGGCTAGCCGACCTGCTGCTCCGCGAGCTGACGGCAAGCGACGGCTGACTTCTTCCGAGGCAGTGCTAGGCTGCGAGCGTGACTCGCGTGCCCGGCGGAGTGGTGCATCAGCTCCCCTCAGATCTGCGTGAAGCGCTGCTCGCGAACGCCACGGCGCTCGCGGCTTGGGACGACATCACGCCCCTGGCACGCAACGAGTTCATCTGTTGGGTCGAGGATGCGAAGCAAGCGACGACGCGAGCGCGCCGCATTCGCAGGACTCAGGAGGAGCTCGAAGAGGGCCAGCGCCGCCCCTGCTGCTGGCCCGGCTGCAAGCACCGTCCGCGCACAGGCCGATGAGCTGGCCTGCACTCGAATCTTCGCGTCCCTGCGCTCGCTGCCACCGACCAAGCACTTCACTGGACCCGGCCGGCGGCTAGCGGGCTGGAAACCCGACAAGGGCTGAGAGCCTCGGGTTTCAGTCGCAGTTGGGTTGCCAGCTGCAGGTTTGGCCGTTCGTGACGCAGGCCAGCTCGCCGTTGCTGCCGTCGTCGCAGATGACGCCTAGCGCAGGCTGAGGGCCGCAGCCGTCTATCTCGGGGCAGGGCGCAGTATCACGCGGCGGGGTGCAGACCGTGGTCCAGGCGCAGGCGGCGTCGTTTTCACTGCCGCATTGTTGGCTCGAGCGGAGGGTGCCGGCGGGGCAGTCGATCGCAGGGGCAACCGGGCATTCGCTGGCGGCGCACGGGCGGTAGCTGACTGAGCCGTCGTCGCTGGTGGACCACGCGCAACTATCTGACGACGCTTCGGCTGACGCGACGCACTCCACGCTCGGCGTGGTCGCGAGGCTGGGCGGCATGGATCCGCAGGCGACGAACGTGCAAGCGCCGACCACGCTCAGCGTTTGCTGGACGGCCGCCGGCTCGGCGCCAGCGCCCTGCTCCGCGCTGCCGCAAGCGAGCAGCAACAGCCAGGCGCTGAGACATGACCCATTGATGATACTTTTCATGATCTTCTCCTCCGTTGCGAACACACCCATCCCGAGCCCCGACATGGGGCGCGTGAAATCTCTCCACTCCCGTGCGCGGCGCTCTACTCGGCGTACCGGGCTTGGCCGGGTACGCCGGCGCTGCCCCACCAAGCGAGCGGTACGTTCTCGAGCGAGACCGCCGAGTTCGCTCCGTCACTGTGGGCCTGTTCGATGCCCGCACTGATCGCGCCGCCGAACGAGCCCGCGCTGAAGCTCGAATTCAGCGTCATTTGCGCCAAATATTTGCCGACTCCCAGGGACGCCGGCTCGAAAGCAAAGCTGCCCCCCAGCTGGCCGCCGAGGAGCGTGGCCGAGAGCGTTGCCGACTCTGCATTCGAGGCCGCCAGCACCCCTCGAAAGCTCTCGTGAAGCGCGCCGCCGGCAGAGTCGAGCTCGAGCGTGACATCAGCCAGCACGCTCGGCGGACAGAGCAGACTTTGGATGGCCTGGCCGTCGCCCTGCGTGGCAAAGTAGGCGCGGCCAAGGCTAGTGACCCTGACTTGCAGCTCACCGTCTCCGCTCTCCGGGCCGTAGCGGTAGGACATGGTGGGGATCCAATGCAGCGTGGCCGTGTGCTTGCCCACAGCGAGGCTCAAGCTGTCTTGCGCGGAGAAGCCGAGCGGGGATTCGGCGTCGAGCGCCAGCGGAGTGATCTCGCCCCAGCACGGTGCTTGCTCTTCGCCCGTCTGCCCTCCACTGCTCGAGCAGCCACTGGCGAGCGCACCCAGTAGCGCCGCGCCGCAACCGAGCAGCGTTTTCGTTGTCGTTGCCACACGAGCAATAAGCCACGCGGCACCGAGCCGAACAAGTGCCGCTCCGCACTTTCCAACTGCTGCTCCGCCTCAGGATGTGCAATATGGCAATACATGAACTACGAAAGCCTTAGTTCTGAGCTACTTCGTGCGCTCCGCGGCAAGCGCTCGCAGACCGCGTTCAGCAAGCGGCTCGGCTATCGCAGCAACGTGGCGTACGCCTGGGAGTCGGGCCGCGCGTGGCCAACCGCGCTCGACTTTTTCGGGATCCTCGAGCGCTCGGGACGAAAGCTCGAGCCCGCCCTGGCGGCTTTCTTCCGCGTGCCCGCGGGCACCACGCTGAAGGTCGACTTGAAGAGCGCGCGCGGGGTCGCCGCCTTCCTGAATGACTTACGAGGCCGAACCGCCGTCGTGGATCTCGCGCGCGCCACGAAGCGCAGTCGCTTCGCAGTCGCGCGCTGGCTCAAGGGCGACGCCGACCCGCGCTTGCCAGACTTTCTACGCCTGGTCGAGTGCGCCTCCCTGCGCTTGCTCGATGTCCTCGCCTGCTTCATCGATCCCGGGACGCTGCCTGCCGCCGCCAAGCTCTGGCGCGAGCTGGAAGCCGCACGCCGCGCGGCGTACGAGCGGCCGTGGTCGCATGCCGTGCTGCGCGTGATCGAGCTGCCGGAGTACCGCAAGCTGCGCGCGCACGAGCCAGGCT
>DATDEV010000168.1:0-3698 GCA_036522995.1 Polyangiaceae bacterium | reverse complement strand
CAAAGCCGACCATGCAAGCGCACAACGCCGCCAGCGCCGACGAATCGGCGCCGCCCGACAGCGAGATGACGAAGCCGTGCGACCGGCTCTTGCGCAGGTAGTCGAAGAGCCCGAGCGCCAGTGCTCGCGCGAGCTCTTCCTCCTTGACGTAGGGGCCCTGCTCCCAGCTCGCCGGGCGCGGGCTCGTGGCGCGCGGCGCCGCCTTGGGTAGCTCGAACGGCACCGTCACCCGCGACCCCGGCTCGTCGTTGACCGCCGGCGAAAAGCCCGAGACCCAGCCCTGCCGCGAGCGGGTGAGCTCGACGTCGATGACCGCGCTCACGAGCTCACCCTCGCCGAAGCGAAAGCGCTGCGCCTCTGCCACCAGCGCGCCATCGCTCGCGATCAGCGCATCGCCGTCGTAAATGGCTCGCCCCGCCTCGTTGCCGACCAGGTTGGCGTACACGTAGGTGACACCGAAGGCGCGCGAGCCCTCGAGCACCAGGCGGCGCCTCACCACGTGCTTGCCGAAGGCAAAATGGCTGGCCGAGGGGTTCAGGATCAGGTCGGCGCCGGTCAGCTCCGCGCCGCGGCGGTCGGCCATCCACGCGTCCTCGCAGATCTCGAAACCGATGCGCACGCCCGCGCAATCGAAGAAGACGTCTCCCAGCGGTAGCTCGCGCCCGAGCACGTGCGTGGTGGAGCGGGCACCGGCCGGCCATGGTTTGAACCAGCGCGGCTCGTAGTGAATGCCGTCGCCCGCCAGCGCGCGCTTGGCGGCAAAACCGTAGAGCTTACCGTCGGCCAGCAGCGCGCACACGTTGTAGATGCCCTTCTGATGCGCCAGCGGCAGCCCGACGCAGGCCACCAGACCGCGCGTCTCCGGCACGAGCGCGCCCAGCACCTCGAGCGCCGTGGCGCGCACGGCCGGCGACAGGAACGCGTCTTCGCAGCCATAGCCGCTGATGCACAGCTCGGGCAGGCACAGCACGCCCACCCCTTCGTCGCGCGCACGCCCCAGCATGGCTCGAATGCGGCGTTCGTTGCCGTCCCAATCGAGCGGCGTCTGGTTGAGCGTCGCCGCAGCGACCTTGAGGAGCTTCATGCGGGGCGCGCTGAGTCTAGCGCAGAGCCGTTGTTTGGCGAAATCATTGAGATTTACGCGCTGACGCAGGACTTGGGCGAAGCGGGTCTATGCTCCGCCGCCACATGGCCGAAGAAGTCCTGGTGGTCAATCGTCCCAACCCCTTCAAGCGTCGCGCGGTCGAAGGCTCGATCGGTATGCTCTTGGGGTTGGGCTTTGCATGCGTGAACGGACCCTGGCTGCTCGCCATGCTGTACACGCCTCCGAGCGGTGACGCGCTCTCGTGCGGCCCCACCGTGAGCAACGCGCTGGGTTACTTCGTCAAGCTGCAGCTCACTGCCGGTTTGATCGGCGGCGCTCTTTTGCTGGTGGGCTCCTTCCTGCTCCGGCGCATGTGGCGCAATCGCTCTGCGAGCAGCGCAGCGCCGAGCGCATGAAGGGCTGGGCCGTCGCGGCGGCGCTGCTGGCGCTCGGCAGCGCGGTCGTGGGGATCGGGCTGGCAACCCGCAGCGCGACCAGCCACGAAGGGCTGGCCGCGACACTCGAGCCAGCACCGCGCGCCTCCGCGCCAAGCGCAGTACCGGCAGCGCCAAGCGCCGCGGCAACGCCGAGCGCCGTTGCGGCGGCGCCAAGCGCAGCCAGCGTCTCGCTGGAGTCACTGCCGACCCTGCCCCGATTCAAGAAGACCGCCACCTACAACGGCGCGCCCGTGTACGTCCCGGAAGGCTGCCAGGGTCGCTACGACGTCATCCTGCATTTTCACGGCGCCCACCCCTACGTTCGCGATCTGGTGGAAAAAGCCGGCATCCACGCGGTCGTGGCGGTGCTGAACGCGGGCAACGGCGCCGAACGCTACGCCCAGGCCTATCGCGCAACCGGCGCTCTGAGCTCGCTGCTCCGGCAAGTCGAGATGGCGGCGGCGCCCTGGTGCGCGGGGCAAGCCGAGCCCGGCCGTGTCGCGCTGACCGCGTGGAGCGCCGGCTACGGCGGTATCGAAAAGCTCCTGGCCCGCCCCGAAGATCGCGAGCGCGTGGACGCGGTGCTGCTCGCCGATGGCCTCCACGCCGGCTTCACCGATCGCTGGAAACGCACCTTCGCGCCCAACGCGCTCGAGGCCTTTCGCCAGTTCGGCGCACTGGCCAAGGCAGACCACAAGCTGTTTGCGATCACGCACTCGAGCATCGAGACCGACGGCTACGCCAGCACCACCGAATGCTCCGAGCTCTTGCTCAAGGCACTGTCAATCCAACCCGAAGGACCGTTCACCAGCGGCAAGAGCGGTCATTTCTCGGTCGAGGGTAGCACCGGTAGCGACGCGCCAGCCCACATCGCGCAATTTCGTCAGATGGACGCCACGCTGCTGTCCAAGCTGCACATGCGCTGGTTGGATTAAGGCGTCTCAATTGCTGCTCTCCCCGTCAACGTGCCCGTCCCCGTAACGCGGGCGGGACTAGCTACGAGCCGCCTTGTGCGCGCGGAGCGCTCCGGGCAGGCAGGCCCGCAACGCCGAGACCAGCTGCGCTCCTGCCACCGGTTTGCGCAGCACCGGGCCCGCAAACCCCGCCAAGAACGCAGCGACGCTGGGCTCGGTGGCGGCACCGGTCGCAACCACGAAGCGCTTGCGATAGCTGGGCGTCGCCGCGACCGCGCGCTGAAACACTTCCATCCCCGAGACGTCCGGCAAGAGCATGTCGCAGACCACGATATCGGGCGGGATGTCCGACAGCATCCGCCGCAGCGCTTGGCCACCCGAAAGCGCAAACTCGACGTCGACATCCTCGTTCTGAAGCATGCGCCGGTAGACGGAAAGCACGCCCATATCGTCGTCCACGAGCAGCACCGACGCCAAGCTGGACGGCGTGGCGGTAGCGCGCTCGTCGACCGCGACGGGAGCCGCAACCCGCATCTGCCCGCTACTGGTCAGCCGCTTGAGCCATTGCTTCACCTGACGCACCAGCCCGAACACGTCGCCACCCTTTTGGATGAAGCCGTGAGCGCCGACCGCCGCCGCCTTCGAGCGCAGAATCTCGACGGGCAGGCTGGAGTGGAGCAGCACGATGGTCTCGGCGTGGGGCTGCGCCCGCGCGAGCACGCTGAGCGCGGTGTCGCCGCTCAGGCCCGGCATGTTGACGTCCATCAGCACCAGATCGGGCTTCTCCTGCAGAATCAGCGCCACCGAGCCGGCAGTCCGATCGTGCACCACCACGCGATAGCCGGCGTTGGTGAGCGCTTCTCTGGTCACGGCGAGCACGATCTCGCTATCGTCGATGACCACGATTTTGGGAATTCGAGCTGACACGAGTCGCTGCCTCCAGCGTAGTATCCCTCAGTACGGCGCCTGTCGAGTTGCGTTAAGACAGCGGGCCAGAACGCCCCAGCTAGAGCGGATCGAGCCGCGCAGGGTATGCTCCGCCGGTGACCCCACGTGGATGGCAGGAGCTGGTCGAAACGATCACCGCAGCGAGCGCGCTGGTCGGGCTCGATCTGGTGCATCCGTTCACGGTCGATTGGTACAACCGTGCTGTTACCACGAGCGATCGGCTGGCCGATTTCGGCAACCCGGGCTCGCTCGGCGTTCTCCTCGGCAATACCGGCGCGCTGTGGCCCGTCTTCACCGAGCGCCTTCGACGGGAGC
>DATDEV010000167.1:0-2043 GCA_036522995.1 Polyangiaceae bacterium | reverse complement strand
GGTGACAGCATCAGCTTCGACGTTTTCGGACTGGCACGTACCAGCGCCGTTACTGGCGATCATAGCCAAACCGAGCTGTTCCAGCGCGGCACGCTGAGCGCCAAGCTGCGCCCCGGGCCGCTGGGCATCGACCTGACCGCTGCCCAGGCCGGCAATCTGCAGGTTGCCGAATATCGCACTCAAGGCCTGCTGCGCGGCGGCGCTTCGGCGCGAGTCGGGTTGCCGTTGTTGCGCAATTTCGGATCGCTTTCGCACTTCGTGGAGCCGCTGATCGTGGCTCGAGCCTTGCTCGATGCAGCGCCGCGGGGGTCGCAGTTGAACGAGCAGCGTACGCTGGTCGCCGCGGGCGGGGTGGACACCTCTCTCGGTCAGCGCAGCACCCGCCAAGCGCTGACTCTGACGCTACGAGCGGGCGCTCTGAGCCACGCGGGCAGCGCGCAGGCGATCGCTACGGGGCGCGTCAGCGCCGATACGCGCTTCGTCGGCCTTGCTCAGTCCTTTGCGCTGCTGGGCCAGAGTTCAGCGATGGTATCGCTGTCGCGCGTGCGCCTGGGCAGCACGGACGGCCTGCACCTCTTGCTTCGTGCCGATGGTGCCAGCCACGGCTCACCGGCTCGGGCCCGGGTGCTGTTCGACGAGAGTTGGTTCGACCCGGCCCGTCCGTTTCTCGACCGCAATGGGTTCAGCGCCGGCTCCGAGCTGTCGGTCCCGTGGTCCCGCGCGTTCAATACGACCGCGTCGGTCGACTACGACCTGAGCAGCCGCCAGCTCTTGGCGACCTGGGGCGGCTTCGGTTACCGGCATCCATGCGGCTGCTTGGCGCTGGCCGGGTTCGTGGGCCACCGGGTCGGTCGGGGCGGCTTCGACGCCTGGCTCGGCTTCGATCTGGCGCCCTGACGGGGCTTGGACGGCTTCTTGCGGCACTTCGGTCAGTTTTGTGGCTTCGAGTTCGCCGCTTCCTGGCGATTCTAGTAACCTCCTGTGCATCGTGCCGGACAGCGAAAAGCCGCCATCGCCCAGCGCTGTGCAAGGATCGCTGCAGGGCTCGACGATCGTCGTCGCAGACGACGACCGCATCACGCGCGAACTGCTCGCAGGCATGCTGCGCAAGCACGGCTTCATCGTCGACACCGTGCCGGACGGCCAAGTCGCCGTCGAGCGGGTGGCCAGGGGCGGGGTCGACCTGGTCTTGCTCGACATCTTGATGCCGCGGCTGTCTGGGCTCGAAGCTTGCAGACTGCTGAAAGGTATGACGAGCGATACCTTCTTGCCCGTGCTGCTGGTCACCGTCAAAACGGACAGCGCGAGTCGCGTGGAGGGACTCAAGATCGGTGCGGACGACTACGTGTGCAAACCTTTCGACGAGGACGAGCTCTTGGCGCGCGTCGAAGCCATGCTGCGCATCAAACGCTTGCACGACCACGTGGTGGAGGCGCGGGCGCGGCTCGAACAGCTGAGCCTGCACGATGACCTAACCGGCCTATACAACTACCGCTACCTTCACTCGCGGCTGAGCGAAGAGTTCAAGCGCGCGGAGCGCTACCACGACCCACTTTCCTGCCTGGTCATCGACATCGACCGCTTGCAGGCCCATAACGATGCCGGTGGTCGCGAAGCAGGCGATCGCGTGGTCCGGTTCGTGGCCGACACGATTCGGCGCTCGGTGCGTGAGGTCGATGTGGTGGCGCGCTTCGGTGGGGACGAATTTCTGGTCGTTTTGCCGAGCACGCATTTCGCCGGGTCGGTAACGGTCGCGGAACGAATTTTTCAGGACGCCAATCAGCTCTTCGACGGCTGGGAGCAGCGTTCCACGTTGCCCGTGGCCCTCTCGTTGGGGGTGGCGCTCTTTCCGTCGCGCGACGTGCGGACCAAAGACGCTTTGCTGCGTGGGGCCGACGCCGCGCTGCACGCGGCGAAGCGCGACGGCGGGAACAGAATTTGCGTGTACCAACAGCAAGGGCACATGTACACGCCAGTCAGCGGCTCGACCCAAACGGAAGCGGACCCTCGTCTCGCGCGCCCGCGTTCCGAAAGGCCGAGCCG
>DATDEV010000166.1:0-3483 GCA_036522995.1 Polyangiaceae bacterium | reverse complement strand
CAAATTCTTTATGAATGCCCGGTGCTTAGCTCCGAGGGGCTGGCCGGAAACTGCAACGCCCACGTCACCGAGGCGAAACAAGTTCGCCTCGGTGGTCGGTCTCGTGCTGCTTGGGGCCCCAGCCCCAAGCAGGGTGTGCTGGCGCGTAGTGGTGTTTGGGGCCCCAGCCCAAGCAGGGGTGCTGCTGACCTGTGAGCGCGCCCTACGTGCGTCGTTAAGCTTGAATCAGCGAAGGCGACGCTATTCGTCGTCGATGCGGGCGCCGGCGAGGGCGTAGCTCATCGCGCAGGGCAGCTGCTCTGGCATGCCGAGAATGCCGCTGATGAACTCGGAGCAATCCGAGTCTGCACTTTGCGCGTAGGCGTACGAGAGCTGCACGCTGAGCGAGCCCTTCGCTTCATCGATCGCACCACTCGCCGAGTCGCGGCGCATGATCGTGCAGCCCTTCGCGGCGCCGCGGCGTTCGGCGAGCTTGGTGTCGACGCGCGTCTCGAAGCTGAACTGGCCAGCGTCGTCGATATCCCCGACGATGCCTTCCTTACCGTTCAGCCAGTACAGCGCTTCTTTCTTGCGCGACAGCTTCACCTGGAAGCTCCACTCGTCAGGCGCGCCGAGGCTCTCCGCACCGCAGGTGTCCTGCGACAAGCTGCCGCTCAGGCTGAAGAAGCCGAGCACTTCGCCGGGAGCTTTGGGGTCCTGCTGCTCCGTCTCGCCCGGTTGCTCGAGGCAGCCGCAGCTGAGCCAAGATGCCAGAGACAAAAGCCAAAAGGCACGCGTCGAAAAACGCATGCCCGAGGGGTAACCGGCGCGGAGCGCGCCGGCCAAGTTCGTGGAGCTTCAGCTCGCGGGCGGCTCGGCCGACGAAGCTGCAGCAGCCTCGGCCTTGCGGTCGATGGCGCTCTGCAGGCCGATACGCGCACGCTTGCGCGCCTTGAGGTGCTTGCCCTTGAGGGGCGTGGTGAGCCATTCGTGGCGCCTGCGAACGTTCCAGAGCGATCGGTTAGACATGAACGGCCGGGGGTTTAGCTGCTGCCGGCCCGGAGTGCAAGTCCGGGGGCAAGGCCTGTGGCCTGTCTGGTACGCTTCTCGGCGAGATGTCGCGTTGGACGACCGGCCAGGTGCCGATTTATCCCGAGTCGGGTGGGGTGGTGCGCTCGCCGCGAGGTGCCAGCTACCTGCTCGGCGAGCTGATGGGCGAGGGTTCGTTCGGGGCGGTGTTCGACTGCCTGGGGCCCTTCGACCAGCCCTTCGCGCTCAAGCTCTACCGTCCGGGTAACCGCCCTTACAGCGAGGTGAGGGCCGAATGGCAGAAGGAGGCCGAGCGCCTCTACCACCTGCGTCACCCTAACGTGGTCTACGTGTTCGACTACTTCGAGGCGCAGGGGCTCTTCTACCTGGTGCTCGAGCGCTGCGACCACAGCCTGTCGGACATGCTCGGTCGCCCCTTCACCGATCGGCTGGTGGTCGACCTGTCGCGACAGATCCTGTTCGCGCTGCAGTACCTGTCCGACAGCGAGATCATCCACAACGATCTGCACGCCGGGAACATTCTGGTCCAGCAAGGCGACGAGCTCACCGTCAAGCTGAGTGACCTGGGTATCGCGCAGGAGCTTTTGGGACAGCACTCGGTGCGGCCGCAGCTGGTGCAGCATCGCATCATGGCGCCCGAGCTCGTGGCTGGTGGTTACAGCACCAAGCAGAGCGACCTGTACCAGCTCGGCCTGCTCATGTACGAGATGCACACCGGCGAGTATCCGGTCGATGCCGAGCTCGGCTACGACGCCATGCTGCAGCAGATCAAGGAGGGTGTGCCGCGGCTCAAGGCCGAGTCGCTCGGTACCCCGATCGGCAACATCGTGAGCGTGCTTTTGCGGCGCAACGAGCAGTACCGCTATACGTCGCCGGCGCAGGTCTGGGAGGAGCTGCGCAAGCTCAACGTTTGGCTGGATGCGCCCAGGCAGGTCAAGACCTTGGTGCCGCCGCTGGTCGAGCCGCAGCGCTGAGCGCCACTTGCCTGCCGGGGCGCGGGCCCCATACTGTGCGCTCGCATGCACGTCACGATGGTCAAAAAGAAGCTCGCGTCCGGCTTGCCGTGCGACAAGTGCATTCAGGCCGAAGAGCTGCTGAAGCGGCGCGGTTTGTGGGAGCGCATCGACGAGGTGGTGTGGGCGGACGAAAGCGATCCGAGCTCGCCGGGTATGCTTTTGGCGCACGAAAAAGACGTCAAGCTGGCCCCGTTCTTCATCGTGCGTGAGGGCGAGCAGGAGCAGGTTTACACCAGCGCGCTCGGCTTCATCAAAGAGCGCCTGACGGGCACGCAGCAGTCGGG
This sequence comes from Polyangiaceae bacterium, assembly GCA_036522995.1. GTDB lineage: Bacteria > Myxococcota_A > Polyangia > Polyangiales > Polyangiaceae > PMG-095. The sequence continues at coordinate 1,154 of DATDEV010000166.1, read as the reverse complement.
CGGGGAAGCAGCGCCCGCGCCGGCGGGCAGCCTCGATGAAGCGGCCGTGCAGGCGCTCGCAGGCGAGCTTGCCGGCCTGCCGCCGGCCGAGGTGATGAAGCGCGTGCTGTCACGTTACGGCGCCGATGCCGCCATCTCGTTCAGCGGCGCGGAGGACGTGATGCTGATCGACCTGGCCGCCAAGTCCGGGCAGCCGTTCTCGGTCTTTTCGCTCGACACCGGGCGGCTCCACGCCGAAACGTATCGCTTCATCGACCGTGTGCGGCGCCACTACGGCATCGAGATCAGCGTGATGTCGCCCGACATGCTGGCGGTCGAGGACCTGGTTCGAAAGAAGGGTCTGTTCAGCTTCTACGACGACGGTCACAGCGAGTGCTGCGGGGTGCGCAAGGTGGCACCGCTGCGCCGCGTGCTCACGCGCTACTCCAGCTGGATCACCGGTCAGCGCCGCGATCAGAGCCCCACGCGCGCCGATGTGCCGCTCGTGCAGCTCGACACGAACCAGGGCCGGAGCGGCCGCCTGCTCAAGGTGAATCCCCTGGCCGAGCAGAGCTTGGCCGAGGTGTGGCAGTACCTGCGCGACGAGCAGGTGCCGTACAACCCGCTCCACGATCAGGGCTTCATCTCGATCGGCTGCGAGCCCTGCACCCGTCCCCCGCGGCCGGGGGAGCACGAGCGGGCCGGCCGCTGGTGGTGGGAGGACAGCACCAAGCGGGAGTGCGGCCTCCACCTGCCCGACAAGCGCTAGCTAAATAAGTATCAACTAGGCTGGTTTGCCCGATCTCGGGCAAAAAATTGGACCAGGTGACGCCGGGCTGGCAGATTGGCCGGGTGAGCATCTCGGTGACCGAGGTTCAGCAGCGTCTGCAGAGCGTCCTGGGGCTGACCAGCAGCCAGGCGTCGCGCGCCGTCGATGAGGTGCTCGATTCGCTCGGGCTCGAGGTGGATGAGTACATCGCGCGTCGGCATGCGGAGCTGCAGGCGCAGGGCGAATACAACAGCGAGATCTTCGAGCGCGTCGCCCTGGAGCGTCGGGCGCTGCGTTTTCGGGCACCGGAGCTCAGCGCGCGGCAAATCCGCCGGCGCATCTATGGATAGGCGTTTAGTCGTAGCGATGAACGCTAAGCGCTGACGGCTGAAGAGGAGAGACGAAC
>DATDEV010000165.1:0-2106 GCA_036522995.1 Polyangiaceae bacterium | reverse complement strand
CCGCTGCGCCGCCCGCCTGGTAGCAAAATCGTGAGCCATATCGGACGATTGCGGACTCGCTAAAGAGCCCCGCACGGAGGCCGTTCGAAGGCTGCGTGACGACCGAACAACCGCTCTCGAACCTGCAGCTGGACTTGGACTTTGGCTCGGAGGTTCCAACCGCGCCTGCTCCTGCAAGGCAGACTGTCCCGGCCCGCGCCAGCCGCACTGCAGCGCGGACGCTCAGCGAGGATATCTGGTGTGACAGTGAGGCTCCGACCGGCGTTGCGGCCGAGCGGCCACTTTTGCCTCGCCCACCCAGTATGCCGCGCGTTTAGCCGCGCTTGCGCCGCGGCGGCTTGGGGTAAGCTCCGCCTCCCCTCGAGGAAGGAGCTGACATGAACGTTCGAGTTTCGTTCGTCGCGCTGTGCGCTTTGGCTGCGGCCTGCGAGAAACCGGCGCCCCCACCGGAGGTTGCCCAACCCGGTCCGCCGCCGTCGGTCGCACCGGTTCAGGTCGAGACGATGCCGGCCGCCAGCGCCGCGCCCGTCGCCGCCGCGCAGCCCGCGCTGCAGGAAGCCAAGAAGCCGGAGCCAGCGCCGACGCCCGCGCCATTGCTCGTCTTCAAGGGCGTTTTCGCCACGCCCGAGAGCGTTCTCTACGACGCGGCCAGCGATCGCTACCTGGTGTCGAACATCAACGGCAAGCCCGACGGCGTCGACGGCAATGGCTACATCTCCGAGCTCTTGCCGGACGGCACGATCAAGACGCCGAAATGGATCGTGGGCGGCGAAAAGGGCGTGAAGCTCGATGCGCCGAAGGGCTCGGCGATCGTGCGCGGCGAGCTGTGGGTGAACGACATCTCGGTGGTGCGCAAGTTCGACGCCAAAACGGGCGCGCCCAAGGGTGAGATCGCGCTGCCCGGCGCGACGTTCGCCAACGACATGCTGCTCGCGCCCGATGGCCGGGTGTTCGTCGCCGATTCGTCGATGAAGGTGACCGACAAGGGCTTCGAGTCGAACGGCGGCGATCAGGTGCTGGTCATCGACAAGGCCGGCAAGGTGAAGGTGCTGGCAAAGTCCAAGGAGCTGGGTGGCCCCAACGGTCTGGTGCTCGGTCCCAAGGGCTTGCTGGTGAACACGCTCGGCTCCAACGAGGTGTTCCGCCTGACCGACGACGGCAAGAAGGAAGACGTGCTGAAGCTGCCGAGCGGCGGCCTCGATGGCATGGCCTACATGGGCGACATGCTCTGGGTCAGCAGCTGGGCCTCCGCCAGCGTGTACAAGGGCAAGCTGGCCGGCCCGTTCGAAGCCGTGATCACCAACGTGAAGGGCCCGGCTGACTTCGGCATCGACACGAAGCGCAACCGCCTGCTCATGCCGCGCTTCCTCGACGACGAGATTCAGGTCTTCGAGGTCAAGTAGCAGGCGAGCGCGAGTAGCAGACAGGTAGCAGCGCACCAGCTCGCGTCCGGGCTAGCGCCACCCGCAGGCGAGCTGGTAGCCTTCCGGTCGATGCCCAAGCTCGTATCGCGCGCCGAAATGGACGCCGTTTCGCCCGAGATCTTTCACGTGATCGCGCCGCAGTTTCGCGAGCGGCTGCCAGCGTTGGCCAAAGCGTCGCCGCAAAATGCGGACATCTTCGGGGCGACGTTCAGCTTCATGCCGCAGCTGGTCGACGACTTGTTTCGCCAGGTGCAGTACGAGCGGGGCAGCGAGTGGGAGATGTGGAAGCTGGTGGCGGCTTTCTACCTGGTCGAAAAGCGCATCGGGCCCAACAGCGTGCGTAAGGCCGGCGAGCGCATCTACTCGACCATGCCCTGGCCGCCGCAGGTGCAGTCGCTCGCCGACGCGCTGCGTTTCACCGAGGTCGCCTATTTCGAGTCGCATTTGCGCTCGCCGCCCGACGTCGTGGGCGGCTGGCGCGTCGAGTCCGAGCAGCCGGGCGTCACCGTGCTGATCGACGACACGCCGTACCCTTGCAACGTCAACGAGGGTGTCGTGGCCGGCATCTGCGGCGCGTTCTCCAAGCAAAAGCCGAGCTATACGCTGCTGGAGCCAGACACCGCGAAACGCTCGGGCGGGCAGTCGACCCGCTACGAGGTCAAGTACACGCCGGCCTGAGCCT
>DATDEV010000164.1:0-4589 GCA_036522995.1 Polyangiaceae bacterium | reverse complement strand
GCGAACAGGACAATTCGAAAGTAGCTGCCACGAAGCCGCGCTCAGCGCCTGCTCTGCACGAGCAACCAGTATGCGCGCGCACACCCTCCGGAACGAAACGGCGCGCCCGTCGGAACTCGTCAAGCACAAAACTTAGCTGTACGAGGTCAGATTCAGGTAGTGCCAGTCGCGGCAACGTTCCCAAAGGAAGTCCGTAATTTCGTGCGAGCTCTCGAACGAAGGCCAACCGGACCGGGTGGCCACGACGCGGTCGCTGGTCCAGCAGTTGCGCACGCTGCACGCCCGCGCTCCCCCCATCACTACCCGTCTCCGCCCCAGCAGCTTCTGCAATTCAAGCTGCGACTCGGCAGCCCCCCTCGCTCTCGCCTACTTGTAATCCTTCGCCGACGGAGCAAGCAGCGTCCCGCACATCGTCTTGCAGCGAATGTCCTTCTCGCCGCAGGTGCACTTGCCGTCCTTCTTCTTCTTGAGCGTGTCTTTCATCTCCGCGACGGTGAAGCCCGCGCTGCGTTCGACGCGCTCGAGCTTCCACTTTTCCTTGCGCTGCTTGGCGGTCAGTGGCTCCGTCGGCTTGTCGTCGGGCTCTGCGCAGCAGCGGAAGCCGAGGAAGTAGTAATAGAAGCCCTCATCGTGCGTGTAGATCTTGGGGCGGCACTGGTTGCGCGTGCCCTTGTACCAGGGGCCCCCGCTGTGAATGCTGTCGAATTTGCCCTTGAAACCCGGCTCGTTGAAGCTCTCACTCTGCACGACCTCGTCGGTGTTCCCCGGCAAGTCGGCCACGCCGTAGGGGCTGTAGCAGTCGGGTTGGCTGCCGTTGCGCACGCCCTTCCAGAGCCGGGCAAGCTCATCCGGATCGCGCGCTGCCACCTTCGACATGTCGGGCGAATCCCATTCCATGTCGCCGTGACACTTGTTGGTGTCGCGCACGTACCCGTAGGGGAAGGGGAGCATTTCGGGCCCCTCGCAGGCCAGTGTCCACTCGCTCTCGGTGCACATGCGTTTTCCGACCGCCGCGCACTTGATCTGCGCTTGGTGGAACCTGTTCATCACCTCGGGCCGCGCGCCCTTTTCGTTGGGCCACGTGTAGGTGTCCATGCAGTAGCGCTTCTTCACCTTCTGCCCGGCGCAGCTGCTGTGCGGGTCGAACTCCTCGCAAACGATCTTGTCGTTGGCCTTGTCGTGCCACTGCTTGAGGCACTTGTATTCGACCTTGGTGCAGTACTCGCCATCGACGAGCTGCATGCCGTCGGGGCATGCGCTGTCGTCCACATCGGCGGAGCTCTTGTTGGCGACGCGCGGCGCGGTCGACGCTTCGGCGGACTTCGTCGACGTCGGCGGCGCTGCGGGCCGAGCCGACGCCGGCGACAGGGCGGCTGGGCTCGGCTCGTTCGCGCTCGCTGCGGCGCTCGTCACACTGGTCGCGCTCGGCGTGGGCTCGGGAGCAACCAGCGGCTCTGGCGGACCCTGCGTCGAGGCACAGGCCACGTAGGCAAAGTAGGCGAAACCAAGGCTGAAGGCGCGACGCATAGGCGCGGACCCTAACGCGAAACATGGGCCGCCACCAAGGCTGGCGAGCGCTTGCTCTGGCTGCCCGCTCGGCTCATGCTTGATCAGGCTAAAGGGCAGATGCAGATCGTTCGACGTGTCGGCTTGATTGGGGATCTGCACTGCGAGAACGACGCGCTGGCCTTCGCGATCCGGAAGCTCGTTGGGCTGGGTGCAGAGACGCTGCTCCAGGTCGGTGACATCGCGGACGGGCCGGGCGATCTCGAGGCCACCATCTCGCTGCTCGAGGAGCATCGCGTGCTGGCGGTGCGCGGCAATCACGACCGCTGGCTGCTGGGTAACCAGCTGCGCGACGTGCCGCACGCTACCGAGCTGTCGAGCGTGTCACCCGCGGCGGTCGCGTTCCTGACCCGTTTGCCCGTGACGCGCGAATTTCGTTCGCCCCGGGGCAACGTACTGCTTTGCCACGGCCTGGGTAAGAACGATCTGGTCTGTGTGAAGCCCGACCATGAGGGCTACGACATCACCTCGAACGAAGACCTGCAGCGTCTGATCTGGGAGAGGCGCTACCGCTTCGTGCTCAACGGCCACTCTCATCGCGCCATGCTGCGCACGTTTGGTCCGCTGTCGATCGTCAACGCGGGCACCCTGTTCCGCGAGTACGAGCAGAGCTTTACGTACGTCGATTTCGAGCGCGGGGAGTTACAACGTTTCCTGGTCAAGGCCGGGGAGTTCAGCCCGGATTTGCAGCATTGGCGGCAAGAGCGCCAGGTTTTGGCCGACTCGCCATCCGAACCGTTTCGAGAGCCTTTCATCTAATGAGGAAATGACGCTCGGGCGATTGTTGAGGCGCGCTCAGTAATGAGCCGTCGAAAGACTGGCAAGGGCGTCGACGTTACGCTGGTGCAACCGTCGAGCAACGGTCGGCGAGTGAAGATTTGTTGAGTGGCGACTCAAAGGGACTTGCGAGGCCCGCCGCCGCGTCCCATGTAGGCAGCACCTTCGAAACACGGGCCGACGTGACATGGACGGTTCCATCCCTTCTTCAGACGCCTTCGCCAGAGCCCACAAGCTGGCGCCCATCACCGATGAAGTCTCGAAGAAGCTTCGAGGTGGGGTTTGGGAGCGGAGCGAGCTGGCGCGCAGCGCCTACTCGAGCGTGCTCGAGCTCGGCCGCTGGCTGTCGCGCCAGGGCATCACGCCCAACGCCCTCACGTACGTAGCGCTGCTGTTCGCCGTCGGTTCCGGTGTGGCTGCAGCGACCGGCGCGTACTTGACCTCGGCGCTGCTGCTGCTCGTCAGCAGCGTGTTCGATCTACTCGACGGCATCGTGGCGCGCTCTGCGGATATGAGCACGCGCTTCGGGGCACTGCTGGATTCGACGGTCGATCGCCTGGCCGATGCGCTGCCGCTGTTGGGCATGGCCGTGGCCTGTGCCGAGACGCCGCTGGCTGCGGCCGTGCTGATGTCGGCGATCGTGACCGGGTTCGCCGTTTCGTACGTACGAGCGCGCGCCGAGGGGCTGGGCATCAAGCTGCCGACGCTCTTCATGCGTCGCGCCGAGCGCATCGCACTGCTGCTCGCGGCGCTGCTGGTGGGCTCGATCTCCGTGCCTGGCTTCCCGAGCGAGGTGGCCATGTTGTCCATCGTCGCGGTCATGGCTGCGCTCAGCCTGGTGGCCGCCGTGTGGGCGATGCGGGCGGCCTACGTGGCGCTATCGCGCGACGAGCTCGGGCGGGGTGTCAGCGTGCCAGCAGCGACACCGAGTAGGCCATAGCGCCGGCGACGACGCCTGCTAGCAAATCGTCCGCCATGATGCCAACACCGGCAGGCTCGAGTCGCTGCACGCTATCGATGGGTCCGGGTTTCGTGATGTCGAGCACTCTGAACAGCCCCAACGCAAGCAATCGAATACCGAGCCCGGCGCCGCTGACCATGCCCATGGCGATCAGCGTGCCGCACACTTCGTCGATCACGACCTTCTGCGGATCTTCCACGCCTTCCGCCTGGGCCACGCGATTGGACGCCCAAATGCCGGCCAGCGACAGGCCGGCGATGGCGGCGGCGTGCGGCAAGGGGCCCAGCGCTACCAGCGCGAAGTGCAACGGCACCGCGCCGAGCGAGCCCACCGTCCCCGGTGCGACGGGAGAAAGCCCGCAGCCGAACCAGGTGGCGAGCAGTCGCGCAGGGAGGGCGGCTTGAGTCATGACGGGACCGTATCACGGCGCGGCGCGCTAGCGCGCGGCGGCGCGGCGGCGCGCCCAGGCCTGCTGCGACATCGACAGTTGCTGGCGCGGCTCTTCCCGATCATTCCCCTGCTGTACGTGGTGGTCATCGCGGCGCTGGGTGATCTGCGCATCGAGCACGTGCTGCTCGTGCTGGTGGTGCTCGCCCTTTCGAGCTTCGGGCCGCGCTCGCGCGCCTTCTTGAGCGACATCGCGCCGTACATTCTGGTGCTGATCGGCTACGACACCGTGCGCTACGCGCGCGCCGTGCTGGTCAGCGCCGATCGCGTGTGGGCTTGCGGCCTGCGCAACCTGGAGCTGGCGACGTTTTCCGTGGCGCCCGGCGTCACGCTACAAGACTGGTTTCAAAGGCACCATGCCCCATTCTGGGATCTGGTGTTCGCCGTGCCCTACACGGTGTTCTCGTTCGTGGCGCTCGCCTACTCCGCTTACCTGTATTTCGTCGATCGGCCGCGCATGCGGCGCTACTTGTGGGCGTTCGCCATCGCCAACTTCATGTCGTTCGCGATGTGGATGGCGCTGCCCGCGGCGCCGCCCTGGTACTTGCGCGCTCACGGCTGCGAAGTGAGCATGAGCGCGCTGCCCAGTGCCGCCGGCCTATTGCGCGTCGATCAGCTGCTGGGCATTCACTACTACGAGAGCTTGTACTCGAGAGCGGCGTTCGTGTTCGGCGCCATGCCCAGCATGCATTGTGCCTATCCCATGCTGGGCCTGCTCACCGCCTGGCGCTCCGCCACTTGGAAAACCAGGCCCATTCACTTGCTCTACGTGCTCACCATGTTCGTCGGCTCCAACTACCTCGACCACCACTGGGTCTGGGACGGTCTGGCCGGCATC
>DATDEV010000163.1:0-5000 GCA_036522995.1 Polyangiaceae bacterium | reverse complement strand
AGGCCGCCCAAGCCGCCCAAGGCATCAAAGGCACCCAAGCCGCCCAAGCCGCCCAAGGCATCAAAGGCACCCAAGCCGCCGGGCACCCGCAAGCCATGAGCGGGCCCTGGTGTAGGCTACGCGGTAAGCGCTTGATTGGGGCCTGCTCGCTTGCGTCACGGGGGGCGGGGCCGGCGGAGCGGGCGGCGGCGCAGGCGGCGACTAGAGGGCGCGCAGCGCGAGCAGTACGGTCATGACGAAAAAGCACGCCAGCTGAAGCGCGAAGAACACGAAGCGCGCGAGCACTGCCCGATTGCGCCCACTCGCGATGTGGACCACCGACTGCAGAACACGCGCGGGTAGCACGCTGAAAGCGGCCACCTGAAACAACCAACCCGGCATGCCGACGACGCTGCCGAGCAGCACCAGCGCCGCAAAGATGGGCAGATTCTCCACGCAGTTCGCGTGCGCGCGCATGGTGCGCTGGTAGCGCTCGCTACCATGCACCACGGCGGCATTGAACGAATTGGGGCGGGCCTGCTTGAGCAGCACGGCCGTGATGCGCGGCGCGCCGATGCCGCACAGGACCAAAAGCATCGTCCACGCGACGAAGCCGAGCAGCGCCCACTGTGACGGCAGCATGTCAGTCCGGCACCACGAATACGCACGACCAGCGCCCCGAGCGCACCGGCGCGAACAACAGCTCGGCGGGCTTGCCGCTCACCGGGTCGCGACCGCGCTCGCGACCGAGCTCGCCACCCAAGATACGACTCCAAAGCGCTGCCTGGTTCGCGTCGCTTCGGAACGGCGAGTGCGAGCCAGGCGCCGGAAACCGCCGCCCCGCATCGGGGTGGCTCACGAACGTTCCCTTGCCCGTGGTCACCAGCGCGTACGACTTGCCACCCATGCGTGCGTCCTGCATCGCGTGTTGCAAGGCCTCGAAATACTCCAGTGAAAGGTCGACTGTGACGACGCCGACTCGTTTGCCTTGTCGCTCGAAAGGCATCGTGAACGTCGCCATCGGGATCTCTCCGCCGCCCTCGTCGACGTACGGCTCGCTCCAGGTGCCACTCCGCTCCGCGCGCTTGTACCAATCCCATTCGCGATAGATGGGCGTGTACTCGGGCGGCAAGAGCTGCTTGGCCTGAATGCCCTTGGCATCGCGATGGACGTAGAGCGCAAAGTCCTGCACGTCGGAACGGAACTGCCAGGTTTCGAACGCGATGGCCATGCCGAAAATGTGGGGGTCGCGGTCGAGCTCGGCGAACAGCCACGCTTGCAGCTGCGCGGCGGTCCAGTCGCTGCGCTGCTCGAGCCCATGCGCCAGCACCTTCGGCACCCCGGCCAGCTGTCGCAAATCGCTGTCGACCCTCTCCGCGATGCTGTGCGCCAGCCTCGAGCGCAGCTCGTTTCTGGCATCGGTCGCCTGCTTGCGCGCCTGCTCGGTCGCGCGCAGCTCGCGCTGTAGCTGACGCGTGAACCAGGCGCCCGTCGCGAACAGCGCCAGCACACTCAGCACCAACGCCACTGCCAACGTCGCCCAGGCAGGGTTGCGAGCCGCCCAACGCTGCGCGCGCTCCAAGCTGGAGATCGGCCGCGCCGAGATTGGCTCGTTGCGCAGCAGCCGCTTCAAGTCCTCGGCTAGCTCCAGCGCGGTCGCGTAGCGACGCTCGGGCTTCTTCTCCAGGCACTTGAGGCAAATCACATCCAGATCGCGCGGCACGGACGGCTGCAAGGTGCGGGGCGGCACTGCCTCCAGCCGTACGGCCTGCAGGATGGTGTCGATGGTGTTGTCGGTCTCGAAGGGCGGGCGGCCCGTGAGCGCATCGTAAAGCATCGCGCCCAGGGCGTAGATATCGGTGGCCGGCCCGATGCTGTCGTTCTTACCCAGGGCCTGCTCGGGCGACATGTATGCAGGCGAGCCCAGGATCTTACCAGCCTGGGTCTCGTGACTTGAGTCGAGCCGCTTGGCGATGCCGAAGTCGGTGATCTTCGGCGTGCCGTCCAGCTGGAGCAGGATGTTGGCTGGCTTGAGATCGCGATGCACGATGCCCTGTAGGTGCGCCACGTGGATGGCGCGCGCTACCAGGGAAATCAGCTCCGCCGCCTGGCGCCAGGCCATGGGCTTGCCGCCGAAGCGATCCTCCAGGCTGCCGCCATCGACGAGCTCGAGCGAGAAAAACGGGCGCCCTTCGGCCTCGCCGATCTCGTAGATCTGCACGATGTTGGGGTGCTTCAGCTGCGCCACCGCGTTGGCCTCGCTCATGAAGCGCTGGCGTTCCTCCTGAGCTTGCCCGGCCAGGATCATCTTCAGCGCCACGCGACGCTTGAGCGCCGTCTGCAGCGCCTGATACACGACGCCCATCCCGCCGCGCCCCAGCTCTCCCTCGATCTCGTAACCGGGGATTTCCGGTATCGGCTCGGCCGAGCCAGCTTGCTCGCCGAGCGGAAGACTGGCGATCGTCCTCGCCGTCTCGACCATGGTTCTGCCCTTGGCCCGCATCTCTCTCCGTCCCTGGCTAACCCTGACGCGTCAGCTCGTCAAAGGCTGGCCACGCCTAGCTCGAAATCGAGCGCACGGGCCAGCTGGCCGCCGGGAGGGCCTGCTCAGGCGTCCGCCGTATCCCACTCGACTTGATAGCTCATGCCGAGGTTGACGATGCGCTGCACCAGCACCGGGTACTCGACGCCCTCGGCCAGCGCGCTCTGCGCGAAGTCCTCGGCGCGCTGCAAATCTGGGTTGGGATTTGCCTCCAAAACGTAGACTTTTCCGTCCGCTGCGAGCCGCAGGTCGATGCGCGCGTAACCGCTCATCTTGAGCACGCGGTAGATGTTGGTGCACATCTTGTTGATCTGCTCGGCGGTGCCACTCGGCAGCTCGGCGGCCGCCGTGTCGATGTGGTACTTCTTCTGGTAAGCGAGGTCCCACTTCACCTTGCGCGTCGCGATGCGCGGCGCGTTCTCCGGCAGCTTGTCGAGGATCAGCTCCCACACCGGAAACGCGTGCAGGCGCCGGTTGCCGACCACGCCGACGTACAGCTCGCGGCCCTCGATGTACTCCTCGGCGATCACGTCCACGCCGAAGGTCTCGTGCATGAACGCGACGCGCTCCGCCAGCTTCTCGTCGCTGGTCACCAGCGATGCCTGCGAAATGCCGAGCGACGCTTCTTCGTACAGCGACTTCACCACCAGCGGGTAGCCGAGCTTGCGCGGCGCACGCGCCTTGCGCCCCATCGGAAATACCGCGAAGCGCGGCACGCGAATGCGATGGAAGGCGAGTAGCTGCTTGGAGATGGCCTTGTCACGCGCGAGTAGGAGCCCGGTGGGGTTACAACCGGTGTAACGCTTGCGCAGCAGCTCCAGGTAGCTGACGACGTGTTGGTCGTAGACGGCCACGCCGTGGAAATGCACCAGCAAATTGAAGGCAATGTCGGGCTCCAGCTCGGCGAAGGCGCGCCGAATCGGACCCAAGTCGCTACCCACACCGAGCTTGAACACCTCGTGCCCGAGCTCCTCGAGCCCGGCGATCACGTCCCACTCCGTGCGGAAGTCGGCCAGCTGTTTGTCGGACAGCCCCGTGATGTCCTGCGGCGGCACGAGATCTTCGTGCATCAGGACCAGGACTTTGAGCTTCTTCCTCATCTCGGGAAGTGGTGATGCCCGCGATTCAGGTACTTGTGGGTCTGCGCTGCGAGCATCAGCATGGCATCTCGCTTGACGTGGGAGGCTCCGGATTTCACCACCAGGCCGAGCTCCTCGACGCGCTGGATGATCTCCGAAAGCACACGATCGACCGCATATTGATACTCGCCAGTCCAATGGGAGACCAGTTTTCGGATCTCCGGGCGCTCTTTTCTCAAAAATGACGCGGCGCTTCGTTCGCGGCGCGCGCCGCTCGGTTCGGCGAAAAGTCGCTTGAGATCGCGGTCGTAGGTCTCGCGCAGCGCCAGCCGGTAGCGGCTGCGCTTGGCCTGGTAGTAGTCAGCCAGCGTGGTGGACAGCTCGCCGATCGGCTCGATGCGGTCGCGCTTGCGTTTCAGCGGCTTCTGGCCCTGAATTTCCGCCATCAGGCCGTCGAGGTAGCGCAGCTTCGAGAGCGCTGGCCAGTCGCGATAGCGGGTGCGCCAACGCGACGACGGGTCGAGCCAGACTGCGAACGTCTCGGCGAAGTCCTCCGCCGGGTGGCTCTGTGCGTACCACAGCTCGAGATGTCGCACGAAGCGCTTGCTGTAGGGCCGCGGCTGGTAGTGACTTACGTAGTCGCTGTCGAACGCGCCGAACACCTCGCGCCAGTCGGGCCGACTGTGCAGCTGGTAAGCGTTGTCGAGGGCGTGCGCGGTCTCGTGCCGCATGAGCTGCATGCAGGAGCGCGACGTCCCACCCTCCACCTCGTGCATCTGTCGCTGCTCGAGCTCGGTCAGCCGCGGGTGGGCCAGGTAGAACGGGATCGCAAAACCGGGCACGCCGTCGGGCGAGAACCACTCCGTCGACAGCCACACGTGCGGTCGAAACACCAGGCCTCGCCCTGCAAGCTCGCTCGTCAGCCGCGTGATGCGCTGCTGCAGCTCGGTGCCGCCGAGTGCGAGCTTGAGATCACGGAGCCTGAGACCGAGCAGCTCGTCGTCGGGGAGCTCGTGCCAGGCGCCGACTCGGGCCGGCCGCGCCCGGACGCGGGGCTTGGTCTTCGTCGGCTTGGCTTTGCGGCGCAGCACGGGTTACTGCATTGAGCCACAACCGCACCCGGCGACAAGACCCTGAACGGAGAGAGGCCGGGCGGCGCTCGTGAGCAGCCGGGGCAAGAATGCCTGGCGGGCCCGGCTCCGGGTGGGCCGGCCACTTCACCGGCGGCGGCGCGGCTCCACTGCTCGTTCCAGGGCTAGCGGCGGGCCCCGGCGGCAGGAGCTTCGGTGGTAGGGTGCTGGGGATTGATGTCAGCCTTCCGCGTCCCGCTTCGCCGGCCCTGGCGAGCGCTGGCCCTTGGTGTCTTGGCCACCTTGCTTGGTTGTTCGAAGGACGTGCCG
>DATDEV010000162.1:0-11340 GCA_036522995.1 Polyangiaceae bacterium | reverse complement strand
CCCAGCACTGCAATCCTCATGGTGTACCTCGGGGCGCGGGCGACTTGACGGCTCCGAGCTACGGGGCACGCAAATCCCCATCCCACCAAGGCTAGGGCGACGCAGCCCCGAACGGAAGGGGGGTCGTGATCACGTGGCACCTTGACGCGTCGCTCGCGACGCAGGAAGGGTTTCCGCCATGCGGTTTCCCCCTCTGCTGTCCTCTTGCGCCTTCGCTTGCTTCTGTCTCGGTCTCTGTCTCCTGCCCAACGCCGGCTGCTCGAACGCCCCTCCACCCCTCACAGCCCCGTCGGGCGAGCAGCCTGCCTACGCTGAAAGCTACCCGGCGCGAATTGGCACGCTTCGCACCCGGTTTGCTACGGACGAGGCGAAGATTCAGGCGGCCCTGCCCCAGCTTCAGCCGGCGGCCGACAAGCTCGCGAGCGCCGACCCTGCCACCCTCGCCAAGCTGTACGAGCTGGCCGACGAGGAGGGCAAGTCGGGCGCGTACGCCAGCTCTGCCCTGGAGGGCGAGACCGTCTCGCGTTTCTGGGACGAGGAAAAGCAGCCGCTGCATCAAAAGATCGCTGGCGCCGTGAGCTACGCCGGCAAGCAAAAGGAGTGCAGCAAGGAGTGCTCCGACGACCTGGGTGGCGTTGCAGCAGGCTCAGCCGATCGCGCGGTCGAGAAGCAGCTCGAAGAACGACACGAGCGCCTCGGCGAGGTGCACCGCTTCATCGAGGATCACGAAGAAGAGCTGGGCAAGCCCAACCTGGACGCCGCCCAGAAGCAGGCGCACGCGATCTCCCAGCTCAGTCACCTCGCGCACGTGAGGCTCGAGCTCTATCGCCGCGAGCTCGAGAGCTCGCTCAGCGAGGCAAGCGACGTGAAGAGCACGCTGGAGCGCACCGAGAAGGAGAGCGACGCCGTGCTTCAAGACGAGAAGGCCTCCAAGAACAAGCGGGCGTTGGCCGAGAAGCGCAAAGCGGCGGCGGCAGCTGCGCGTGCGTCGCTCGATGGAGAGGTCGAACAAGCCAAGCAGGCCCTGGCGGACATGGAGCAACGCCAGAAGAAGGCCGCAGCCGACTACGACAAGGCCTTCGATGCCCTGATCGACGCGCTGGAGCAGAAGGCCAAAAAATAGTGACCAAGGCCAAGGTCAAAACCAAGGCCAAGGTCAAAACCAAGGCCAAGGTCAAAACCAAAGCCAAGGTCGCACCGCCCAAAACGGCCAAGGCAACGCCCTCGGCGGCGGACCGCGCGGCGCTGGCCAAGGTCAGCGCCCTGTGCCTGGCCTTGCCGGACACCAAGCTCACCATGACCTGGGGCAGCCCGCACTTTCGCGTCGGCGACAAAATCTTCTGCGGCTTCGACGCCGTGAATGGCAAGCAGGTGATGGGCGTGAAGCTCGACATGAGCCACGCGCGCAGCCTCGTGAGCGAGCCGCGCTTCTGGCCAGCGCCGTACGTCGGCAAGCACGGTTGGGTGTCGATGGACGTGGCCCAGCGCAAGAGCTGGCACGAGGTGGCCGCGCTGATCCGTGAAAGCTACGGCTTGATCGCGCCCAAAGTGTCGCTCGCCAAGCTACGCTAGCGGCGGCCCACCATGCGCAGCTTCACGCTACCTGGCGCCCCCGGGCGCTGCCCGCGCTGCATGCTGCTGATCGACCACTGCTTGTGCGCCAGCATCGGTCCGCGTGAGCCCAGCACGCCGTCCGTCTTGATCGTGCGCCACCACTGGGAGGCGTGGAAGAGCACCGGCACCGCACGGCTGGCGGAGCTGGCGCTGTCCAACTTGCGCATCATCGACATGAAGGCCGAAGAGCCCGAGCCCGTGCGGGCGGAGCTGGGCGCGCTCGAGGACGCCTGGCTGCTCTACCCGGGGCGCGAAGGTAGCGCTCGCCTGCAAACACCGCCGCGCACGTTGGTCGTGCTCGACGGCACCTGGCGCCAGACGCGCAAGATGCTCCGCCGACTGCCGGAGCTCTCACGCCTGCCGCTCTTCTCACTCGAGGACGACCCGCGCACCCTCGAGCGCGACCGCTTGCGCCAGCCTCCCCGCCCGGGCGCCCGCTCCACCCTGGAGTCGATCGCCGATGCGCTGCGAGTGCTCGACTCGCCGGAGCGAGGCCAGCGCCTGCTCGACCTGCACGCCCGCTTCGTCGAGCAGACCCGGAGCAGTCGTGGACAGAATGCTGCGCCCTGTTAAGAATTCCATCCGATTTGCCTGACCTGACGCAGCCGCGGTGACTGCCTTGGGGCATCGTCTTAGCTAGCAAACGCACCGCACCCCGAGACCCCGCCTGTCGGTCCCCCAGCCGGCAGGCGGGGTCCCACTATGGTGCCCAAACACGCTGCTGGATAGCGCTGCTACGCTCCTTCCGCATGGCACAAGACGCATCACGCCTGCTCGTCCTCGAAGAGAAGGTCGCCTATCAGGACAAGACCGTCGCCGAGCTGAACGACGTGGTCGTGACACTCAATCGCCAAGTCGCCGAGCTCAAGGCTCGCGTGGAGCAAATCGAGCGAATGGTCGGCGGCGAGCTGTCACGCCGCGAGATGCCGAACGAGAAACCTCCACACTACTGAGCGCGCCCAGGTTGAAGTATTTTGCCCTCGACGGAGCGGCGAGAACAACGGCTGGTTGGGGCTGGGGCCCCAACCAGCAACGAGACGAGGCCAATTTATTTGCAGTTTGGGCACTACCCGGGCATCCAGCAGGGTGCATGCTGCGGCTGGTTCGGACGATGTCACGCTCAGGTTTCACTCGCGGCAGTGCGCTGATGGGGCTCACGCTGCTCGGCGCTTGCGGCAGCCAGACGCCAGCACAAAGCTCGGCCGACAGCGCCGACGCCGAGCACAGCGCACGGCAAGCCTCGGTGTCGGCAGAGCTCACCCCAGCCGAGATCGTGATCAAGCTGCGCGGCAACGAGACCGACATCCGGCGCTGCTTCTTCGCCAATCCGAGCGCGCGCGGCACTCTGTCATTGTCGTGGCGGGTGAACACGCAAGGTCGCATCGAGCAGCTCAAGCGGGAGAGCTCGACGCTCGACGATCCGCGCATCGCTCAATGTCTCGGAGAGAAGCTCTACGACGTTCGCTTCGATCCGCGAGCGGAGCCGGCGCGCGCTCGCTGGACGTTCGTGTTTCGGCTGATCGAGGCGCCGCGTAGTGGCAGCAGGCACCGCTCGCCGAGCAAGCGCCAGCGTGACCAGCGTGAAGCCACGGAACAAGGCGTGCAGCTCGAAAAGACATCGCCCGGCACGCTCGATCTCGGCGCGGTCGACAACGTGGTCGAGTCGGGTTTTCCGCTATTCGCGCGCTGTTACCGCGACGGAGTGAGTCGCAACTCGAACCTGGACGGCGCGGTCAGGCTGCGCTTCATCGTCGGCGAGCAGGGCATGGTCACTACGGTCGAAGATGGCGGCTCGGACTTGACCGATCGCCAGGTGGTCGACTGCGTGGCAGAGGGCTTCTACGCGCTGCGTTTCCCCGAGCCAGCCAAGGGCGATGCGCACTTGATTTACCGCATTCATTTCGACTCGGGCTAGGAGTGTAAGGCGGCGGGTTGCGTTTGCCACCCCGCGGCCCCCATAAGCTGGTGGCAAGCATGGTTCCGAATCTTACCATCGACCTGTTCTCGGACGTCGTCTGTCCGTGGTGCTACATCGGCGCGACCCGGCTCGAGCAAGCGCTGGCCGGCATGACCGACGAGCTGCAGGCCGAGGTCTGCTACCACCCATTCTTCCTCGTTCCAGGCGTGCCCAAGCAGGGCCTTTCCGTACCCGACATGCTGCGCCAGAAGTACGGCGCCGACCCGAAGCAGCTGTGGGTCCGCGCCGAATCGGCCGCGCGCCACTCGGGCCTGGCGCTCGATCTGTCGCTGCAGAGCATGATGTACCCCACGGCGGCGGCGCACACGCTGCTGCGCCACGCTCACCCCAAGGGCACCCAACCCGCCCTCGCCCGAGCCCTGTTCGAAGCCTATTTCCAGCAGGCGCAGAACATCGGCGACGAGTCGGTGCTGGCCGGCATCGCCGAGCAGCACGGCTTCGACCAAAGCGAAGCGCTCGAGCTCTGCACGGCCTCAGCCGAGCTCGAGCTCACCCAGCAAGAGGCGCTGGGCGCCGCGCAGGGCGGTATCCGCGGCGTACCGTTCTTCGTCTTCGCCGGGCAGTTGGCGGTGTCGGGCGCCCAGAGCGTGGCCGTGCTGCAAGCCGCCATGCGCCAGGCATTGGCGCCTGGCACGCCGAGCGAAGCGCCGGCCCCCGCCTAGCGCATGCCCGCCCTGCCCGATCCACTCACGTTTCGCTGCACGGGTTGCGGCAACTGCTGCCGCGCGCTGCGCGTGGCGATCACCGCGAGCGATGTCGAGCGACTCACGCTCGCCTCCGGGCGAGCTGCGAGCGAGCTCGTCGCATGGCTGGCGCCCGACGAGGTCGACATGGAAGGCGAGCCGGAGAGCTTCGTGGAGCTCAGCTCAGGCCGGCGCCTGATGGTGCTGGCTCAAGCGCGCGGAGCTTGCGTGCTGCTCACGCCGGAAGATCGCTGCTCCGCTTACGCGGCCCGACCGCTCGACTGCCGCGCCTTCCCCTTCGATTTCGAGCGCGCCGCCAGCGCCAGCTTGCGCGACGGCAAGGCGCGCCTCGCGCTGCTGCCGCTCGTCACGGCGGAGCGAGGCGAAGCAGGAGCGCTGCTGAGCTGCGACTACGCGAGCGACGGTGAGCAGAACGGGCTCGAGCTCGCTGAGCTCGACGCCTGGCGCTTTCGCGAGCTCGCGGCGTATCAGCAAGTGGTCGCGCGCTGGAACCGCCTGGCCCGTCATCGGCGCCGACTGCGCCACCCGCTCGGAAGCGGCGCCGACTTCCTCCGCTTCGCCCTGAGCTAAGGTCTTCGGTTAAAGCTCCACGCTTTACCGTCCCAAGGTCCGGATGACGCTCAAGGCAGGGCCAAATTTCCACGCCTCTAATCCCGTAGGCATGGAACAGTACCGTGCGGTTGCGAATCGCGCTGTTTGTCAGGTGATTTTGCCGTTTGAGATCATGGCCAACGAGCAAATCCCACGCTAGCGTGCTGCTCGATGTCGCAAGCCGCCATTAGTCAAGACGAAGCCGACGATCGCTACTACACCCAGGTGGAGGCCGGCGACGTGCGCCTGTTCACGCTCGACCAGCTCGACGCAGCGTTCAACGCCGGTCTCATCCACGAGAACACCTACGTGTGTCTCGAAGGCGACTCGCAATGGCAAACGCTGGGCGAAGTCGCAGGTCTCGGCCAAGAGGAGGAAGAGTCCGCGCCAATCTCGGCTCAGGTACTCACGCCTCACTACGGCCTCGCCGCATCTCCCAGTGTGCTGCCTGCCCACTACACGCCAACGGGCATGCTCGTGCCGAGCATTGCGCCGGTCGTCAACGACCTGTCACTGACTGATTTCGACAGCGACATGCTGTCGATGCGGCCCAAGCGCCGCCTTGGCAAGGTCGTTGCAGGCCTGGCCGTGCTCTCGCTGGGTGCGCTCGGCTTCATGGTGGTGCAAAGCGGTGGCCTGCGCGGGCTCAAGCTGCCGATGCCCGACAAGGTCGACGGACGAAGCGCAGCCGCCAGCCTCTCGCTGTCTGGCCTGAACGAGC
This sequence comes from Polyangiaceae bacterium, assembly GCA_036522995.1. Lineage (GTDB taxonomy): Bacteria > Myxococcota_A > Polyangia > Polyangiales > Polyangiaceae > PMG-095. Next base: position 5,732 of record DATDEV010000162.1, on the reverse strand, counting down.
CGAACAAGGCCAGCCAGCCAAAGCCGCCCGAAGCGCCCGCCGCCGAGCTGCCGAAGGTCGAACCGTCGCAGCCGAGCTCCGGAGCCAGCGCGCTCGAGGCCAAGGGCAAGGAAGAGCCCGCAGCACCCGCCGCTCAGAAGAACGACGCTCGCTTCAGCGACGAGATGAAGGCAGCGCTGCTCAGCAAGGACAAGCAGCAAGCCTCGTCGCAGAAGAGCAAGAAGGCCGTGCGCGCGACGGCCTCTTCCAATCAGCGGCTCGCCAAGTCCGGCAAGGCCAAGGGCTCGAGCGGTTTCACGGCGGGCGGTAGCGCCTACGACCCGCTCAACGGCAAGCTCTGAGCCCGGGCCAGGCTCACGAGCTTCACAGCGCGTGAGGCAGCTTCAGCGACTCTCCCGCTCGTAGCGTGCGCGGCTTGCCGCCAGGCTCGGTGAGCTGCACCTCGCCCTTCGACATCGAGAGCGTCAGACCTCCGGCCTGCGGATCCCAGGCCAGGTCGAACTCGGTGCCGACCACCTGCACCTCGTAGGGGCCCGCCAGGAAGCGGTAGCTCGTGTCGTCGTTGTGCTGGACCCGCACGTGCAGGCGCCCCGTTTGCAGGCGCGTCAGGGCAGCGTTGCGCCCCACCACGTCCATCGTGAAGCGCGTCTGGTTCTCGGCCAGGATCGAGCTGCCGTCAGACAGACTCACGGTGGCCTCGCCCCGTTCGGCGGCGATCCACCCCCCGACGGCGCTCGCTCCACGCAGCTCGTAGGTGAGCACCGCGTCCTCACGGAAGCCGAGCGTCAGCACCAACAGCGAGGCGAGCGTCACCACCGCGCCGATGACCGCCAGCCGCCCGGAGCCGGTGGTGCTCGGGCGCGTGACGGCGGGCGGGATGCTCGACTCCATGTCCCTCATGACACCTCCTGTGACTTGGTCGCTCCCGTGCCCGACTTCAGACCAAAAACCGACACTAGTAGAAACTTCGTTCTCCGGCATGTCCGCTGAGGCTCGTTGATCGGTAAACACTGACGTCACGATTTTGTTGCGCCATCCGGCCCTACCGCTGGCTGTCAGCAGACCGGCAGCGCGATCACGGATTCTTTCGAACAACAGCAATTGCCGAGCACGCCAAGCGACTGCCCTTCGCCTGACCGACGAGCCCACGGCTGACCTATGCGAGGAACCTCCTCGCGCCTTCGCTGCTTCGACCCTGCAAGACACGAAGACGTTAGATTGCTGGTTTAGTGTGGGGAGTGCGACGCCTCCATTCGCTTTTTTTGTCCTGGCAGCACGAGCGGAAAACCACCGAAGCGTGCCCGCTGCACCTGGCGCAAGCGAGGGTCCACGCCCACAGCCTGGTCACCTCACACATTCGGGACTATCCGGGGGTCATGGTTCCCCCGGATGGCGATAGTCATTTGCTGGCCACGCTCGTGCTCTCGGGTTCGTTGATCGTCGGCTGTAAGCAACCCGCTGCTGCACAGGCGGCTCCGGTTCAGGTGGCTGCTGCTTCCGATCTGACTCTGGCCTTCGAAGAGCTCGGCACGCTGTTCGAGGCGCGCACCGGTCAGAAAGCAACGTTTTCGTTCGCCGCGTCGGGGGCGCTCGCCAAGCAACTGAGTCAAGGGGCCCCCTTCGACTTGTTCGCTGCCGCCAGCAGCTCGTTCGTCGACAGCACCGTGCAAGCCGGCGCGTGCGACGGGACGACCAAGGCGCTCTACGCGCGCGGACACCTGGTCGCCTGGAGCAAGGCGGGCGGGCCACGCCTGGCGACGCTCGCGGATTTGCGTCGCCCAGACATCCAGCACATCGCGATCGCCAATCCCGAGCACGCTCCCTATGGCAAAGCAGCGCGTGAAGCGCTGACTCGCAGCGGCATCTGGAACGACATCGCGAGCAAGATCGTGCTCGCGGAGAACGTGCGCCAGGCGCTGCAGTTCGCCCAAACCGGTAACGCCGAGGTAGCAATGGTGGCGCTCTCGCTCGTAGCCAAGGAACAGTCCGGCTCACGGCTGGTCGTCGACTCGTCGCTCCACGCTCCAATCGAGCAAACGCTGGTGGTCTGCCGGCACGGCAAGAACCAGGCGGGGGCGCGCGCGTTTGCCGAGCTGGTAGCCTCCGCCGAAGGCCAAGCACTGCTCGAACGCTACGGCTTCGCTAGCTCAGCCAAGCAGGCTGCGAAGTAGTCGCTGCCCCTCCGGCCAATCGCCGAGGCGACTGTCGGCGTTGATATGACCGAGCGCGCCGACGTCGCACAGCTCGCTGCCCCAGACGCGCGCGCAGCCCGTGGAGAACTCGAAGCTGGCGTAGGGATCGTCATGACTGGCAACCACGATGCTCGGGCAGGCAAACGGCAGCAGCGGGAACGCCCGAAAGCTCATGGCCACCGCGGGAAACTGCGGCCCCGCAGGATCCGGCGGCGCGACGAGCAGCGCGCCATGCAGCCTTGGACGACGCTCGCTGAGCGCCGCCAGGGCCAGGCAGCCCAAGCTGTGCGCGACGATCAGCGGCGGAGCGCTGCACAGCTCCACGGCTGCGCCGAGCGCTTTCAGCCAATCGTCGAGCTCCGGCCGATCCCAATCAGGCACCGAAACGCGGCGACTGTCGGGCAGCAGCAGCTGCCAGCGGCTTTGCCAATGGTCGGGCCCCGACCCTCCAATGCCGGGCATGATCAGGACGGGAACCATCGATGGGCCGAGTCTAACACCGGACGGGTCAGTTCTGGCGCGCTGCACTCAGGCCCCGCTGCGCTCCAAGAAGGCGCACAGGGCGTTGACCAGCTTTACCTGCCTCGGCGTCTGGCAGGCCGCGCTCGGCAGCTCGGGGCTGGCCACCACCAGGCACAGCGCTTGCGCCCTCGAAACCGCCACGTTCAGCCGATTCAGGCTGAACAGGAACTCCAGGCCGCGGGGCGCGTCCTCGGCGCTGGAGCTGGTCATGGAATAGATCACGACGGGCGCTTCTTGACCCTGGAACTTGTCGACCGTGCCGACCCGCAGCTCTTCGTCGTCGAGCGCGCGGCGCAGCAGGGCGACCTGGGCGTTGTAGGGAGCGATCACGAGCACGTCTTGCGCGGTCAGCGCTCGCAGCTCGCCGCTACGCGACCGAAAGCGCGTCGCCGGGTCGAGCAGGCTCTGCACCCAGCGCACGACGGCCTCCACCTCTTCCTCGGACTGGTTGGTGTTGCCTCGGTGGCTGGTGGGCACGAAGCGCGCGCCCGACTGCCACTCTCCGCCGGGTAAACGCAGCGCCTGGCGTTCGAGGCCCAGCCCCTGCTCGGGGCTCAGTCGCCCCTCGTAAAAAGTCTGGGAGACGAAGTCGCAGATGCTCGGGTGCAGGCGCCGCGTTCTCGGCAGGAAGACGCCCAGCTCGGGTGGAATGGTCAGAGCATCACCGCCGAGCCAGTGCTCGAGCGTCGACACTTCGGCGCCGTCCGGGTGCACGCCCTTCTGCGGTTGCTCCAGCTGGGCAGGGTCGCCGAACAGCACCAGGCCACGTCCGGCGCGTGCTACCGCCAGCGCGTTGGCCAGCGAAAGCTGTCCAGCTTCGTCGATCACCAGCACGTCGACGCTGCTCCCGTAGTCTTCCCTCGCCCACGTCCACGCCGTCCCGCCGAGCAGGTTGACGCTTCCCTGTTCCAGCTCCTGACGCGCGCGTTGCTTGTTGTCGTCGATACGAAACGGCCAGCTCCTCGGGTCGGGATCCTCCTCGAGGTGGAGCGCCTGCACTTGCTCGGAGCGTCCTTGGCGCTCGGCCTCCTGACACACGCGCTCGAGCAAATGCTTGACGACGGCATGGCTGTTGGCCGTGACGCCGACGCGCTTTCCCTGGCCGAGTAGGCCCAGAATCATCAGCGCCGCTTGGTGAGTCTTACCGGAGCCCGGAGGCCCCTGCACGGCCAGCACGCTACCTGTCAGCTCGCTCGAGAGCCGGCCCAGCGCTTGCTCGGGCAGCTCGCCATCGCGCAGGAGCGGGGCGCCGCTGCCGGCCAGTGGCGGGCTGCGAAAGAGCAGCGCCCGCGCAGCTTCGTAGCCTGGCCCTCCCGCGAGCAGCTGCTCGGCGAAGGCCAGCAGACTCTGCGCCAGGACGGTGCTCTTGATCGGCGTCCCCACCACCAGCGCGCGCGGATGCGGCACGGCCAGGCGCGGGCCGCGGCGGATGTCGAGGTGCCGGGCCCTGATGTCGAGCACCTCGCCGCTCGAACGCTTGGTGTCGGGATCGATGGGCGCCGGCACCAGCCGCAGCCCGTGCTCTTGTTCTGGAAAGGTGTAGCGATGGATAGCCGACTGCTTGACGCGGCCGACCACACCCGCGTAGCTGAGCTCGGCGATGGCCGAGCGATCCTCGAGCCGATCTGGCGGTGCCAGCTCCAGGGCGCGGTAGTGCTCCCACCAGCCGGACTTGGCCTCGCGCCAGTGGAAATCCAGCAAATCTGCCAGTAGCCGGCGCTGCGGGGCCTGCGCATGGCTCGCGTCGTCAGTCAGTCGACGGCCAAGCTCGGCCGTCGCACGTTGACGCTCGCTTAGCTCTTCCGATGCCGAGCTCGGCTCCCGCAGCGGTCGAGCCACGGGTCGCCCCAGCAGCTGGGCGAGGTCGGCGCGGCGGCCCTCCAGAAAGTCGCGCAGCTGCGCGGTCGACAAGCAGTCGTCGCGGTTGTAGCTCTGGATGGTTGCGCGCAGCTCGAGCAGCGGCAAAAGCTCGTCGCCGGTCTCGAGCCACCAGCCGAACAGCTGCATGGCGCGCGCCGCCGGGCGCAGCTCGGTCGCGCGCTGAAAGCCATGCAGGACCTCCAGCTGCTTCAAGCTGTAGCTCTCGACCGAGGCACGCAGGCCGTGACGCACGATCGGTAGCAAGTCGACCAGCACCCCGTCGCGCAGCAGCTGATCGACTTCGGCCTCGCGCGTGGCGTGGCGGCAGGACAGCTTCTTGAGTGCATCCGCCTCGCGGTGCCCGAAATGAAACAGGTGCAGATCCGGGAATTCTTGGCGACCGAGCAGCACGCGATCGATCACGGCCTCGAAGGCGCGCTTCTCCTCCGCACGATTCGCAGCCCAAAACGCGCGATAGCGGGCGGGGCCGGGCGCTTCGCGCAGCGTGAAGTCGAGCTCGGGCTCGCCGAAGTCGACCAGGCCGAATAGGTATTCGAGGCCGCCATCGAGCGCGAAGGAGTCGCCCTCCAGATCCAGGAACAAGTCACCCGGCGTCGGTCGTGGCAGAGCTTCGAGGCCCACGCCGGGTGGCTGGCCAGTCAGCAGCTCGTAGAGCGCCCGACCTTCGGTGCGCCCACGGAGCTGCAACGCGGCCTGCTGGCGAATGCGCGCTAGCGGCTCGGTTGCAATGCCTGGCACCTCCGCCGACTCGCCGAGCCGAGCGAGCTGCAGCAGCTGCTTGACTCCGGTCAGGCCCAACCGATCGCGCTGGCGCCGCGTGATGCCGGCTACCAGCGACAAGTGGTCGTCGGCTCGCCTACGATCCTCGCAGCGCTTCCAGTAGCGACACACCGCGCAGTGCTCGACGGGTTCCGGATACGGCTCGCCGCCGCTGCGGGCGCTGCGGCGCTCCACGAAGGCTTGCATGCGCGCCCGCACGCTGCGGAAGTAGGCGTCGTAGTCGGCGGTCCAGAGCGGCAGCGGCAGCGGCTCGGGGCCGCCACCGGCAACATGGAACCTACGCGGCAAAATGCCCTGAATTTGCCGCAGCTGGTCGGCAGAGGCGCACAGCTGCAGCACCGCGCGGGCCTTGGTCTC
>DATDEV010000161.1:0-3517 GCA_036522995.1 Polyangiaceae bacterium | reverse complement strand
ACTTTTTTTTGGGGGGCGCACACGACGCAAGCGACGGGACGGCTAGGCGCCCCAACCTGCTCGCTCGCAGAACTCCCGATCTCCCGATCTCCCTGTGAAATCTGGGAGCCGCACCGTGACTGACAGAGGCGCTACTTTTTGCGCTCGGGGGTGACGCTGCGTCGCCCTTCGACGATGCCGCCGTCGGCGCTCATGGCCAAGATCAGGCCGGCGTCGGCCATCAAGCTCACGAACGGAGCCTGAAAGGCTGGGTCGCGCCAGGCGAGCGAGAAGGGTTGTGCCGAGCGCGAGTCGCGCGTCCACAGCGTGCTCAGGCTCGCAGCCCATTCTCGATCCAGCACGTCGACCGCGCCCGACGAGAGATCCGGCGCGCCCTGAACCAGCGAGACGCCGCATTGGTCGCGCTCGATGCGCAGCGCGAGGCCACCGCTGCCGACGACCAGCGCCAGCTCGCGCTCGAGGTTGCTCGAGCCGCCGACGAAGGCGCGCGTTTGCGGCACCATGAGCGGTGTCAGCTCCCAGCTCATCGGGGCATAGATGGCCACGAAACCATTGCCGTCCAGCAGGCGACCGCACACCACCCAGCGCGAATCGTCGAGCCGGAGTAGGCCGGCGACGTTCTGCACCCCGGCCAGCACCAGTGGCTTCATCCAGCGCCGGGCCGACATGGCCATCAGGCTCGGCGGCTCGCCCGGGCGCCGACCGACCGCCACCAAGAGGTCGTCGAAGCGCCCGTTGGCATCCATGAATTCGACGCTGGAATCCGGATACAGCACCAGATCGCGCACGCCCGCGGTGGTGCACACTCCCAGCGTGCCGCCCGACCCGCCCATCAGCCAGCCGCCCGCCTCGTAGCGCCGCGTGAAGGTCATGCCGCGCGGCAGCTCGCGCAGCGCGCTCTTGGCGCCGAGCCACGCCTCGCCGGTCCAGAAGAAGGGGCCGCGCGGCGTGAACGCGAAGCAATGGCCGTCCGTGTCCCACGCCGCGCTCTGCACGATCATATCGTCGCGTGGACGATGCCGAACGTTCCAATCGAAACCAGCCAGATCTGCCGGCGCCGATAGACTCAGCATCGAGCTCATGAGCCGGCGGCTCGAGCGCGGCGCGCTTTGGTCGCCCAGCCAGGGCAGCACTGCCGCCGCCAGCTCCTCGGCGGTCTGCGGGCGGTGAGCGGGATCGAGCGCGGTGGCGCGCGCGATGACCGCGTCGATGGCTCGGCAAGCGTCGGCTTGCTCGCGCAGCTCCGGGCTCAAATTAGCGCTGGATAGGATGCTGCGCCGCTCTTTGGCGCGCGTCTGCTCGTAGACGATCAGCGGTGATTCGCCCTCGAACAGCGGATCGTTGGTGAGCATCGTGTACAGCACGCTGCCGAGCGCGAACACGTCGGTGGCGAAGCTTGTCGCGGTTTCGCCCTGCACGACTTGCTCGGGGGCCGCGAAGCCGGGCGTGCCCAGCCCGAGCCCAGCGAAGGTGCGGCCGAGGCCGGTCGGTCGCGCCAGCCCGAAGTCGGAGATCTTGAAGATCTCGGTCTCGCCGAAGCCGCAGCACAGCACGTTACCCGGCGTGAGATCGCGGTGGATCACGCCGACGCCGTGAATCGCTGACAGGCCTGCGGAGAGGCAGCGCAAAGCGTGTCCGGTGCGTCGGGCGTCGAAGGCGAAGCCGGTCTTGTGCAGCGAATACATCAGGCGATCGTCGAGCGTCGTGCCTTCGACTCCGCCGTGCACGTACTCGATGGCGATCCAGGGCGTGGGCTTGCGGCCGAACAGCAGGGTGCTGCCCGTGTCGACGAAGCGCACCACGAACGGGCAGGTGGGCACGCACTCGTTCAGGCGCCCGAGCGCGACGGCTTCCTTTTGCGCCACGAGCTCGGGCGAGACCTGATCGCCATAGGCACCGGGGGTGACGACCTTGACCACTACGGGCTGCACGCCGTCGGGCGCCTCGCGCCAGGCCAGGTAGGCCATGCCCATGCCGCCTTCGCCCACATGGCGCTCGAGCTGGTAGCGCACGCCCGGCTGGACCTCGGATTCGATGATGCGCCCGCGGAGCGTGGGCGGCGGTATCGAGGAGCCGCTCACGCCTGCTGGTCCCCCCCGGCTTCGATCCTGATCGCCGCGAGCCGCACCGCCATGAACCAGCTAGTGCCTGCGCCGCGACAGCGCGTAAAGCGGCAATATTTCGTCGAGGCTGAACGAGCGTCAGCTTTGCTCAAATTCCCACGAACCCTGAGCCGCAAATCAACTGCTGCTGCATTCAGCTTCGTACCGTTGCGAGTGCGGAGAGAACAATGACGAAGCAGTTAGGTGATCGCTCAGTCTGGTTGGTGGCGCTCATCGCGAGCGCGGCAGCGGGCTCGATCGCTTGTAGCGACGATCCTGGCTTGATGGGTGGTGTCGCTGGCAGCGGCGGGAGCCCAGCGACTCCTCTGGGCGGCAGCGCGGGTGCTCCGGTCGCTGGCAGTCCGAGCAGCAGTGGCGGGGCGGGCAGCGGCGTGGGCGGTAGGGGTGGTAGCGGCGGCGCAGTTACCAATCCGGCCGGCGGCAGCGGTGGCACGACGGGCGGCAGCGGTGGCACGACGGGCGGCAGCGGCAGCGGCGGCGCCGGCGGCAGCGGTGGCACGGCGGGTGGCGGCGGCGGCGCCGGCGGCAGCGGTGGCGGAACGGTCGGGGCCTTTGGTGTGGTCTCGTGCCAGCCTGCCTTCGAGGTGGTTTGCAAGCCGCCCATCGAATTCACCAACGGCGATCCGGGCGGACGCGGCAAAGTGTTCACCGACGCCGTCCCGAACGTCGAAGCGACGATGAAGGAGATCGCGTGTACGGCCTGTTCGATGCTCTACCGCACCCCTAACGAGATGCCGCAGAACAAGCGCCCGACCAAGATCCAGCTCGTGCTCGACGAGCACGGCGGCGTCGCCCAAGCAGGCGGCGACAGGATTCAGTTCGACTTGAACTACATCGATGGCTACGACGGTAGGCCCGCCGATGTCGTCAGGCGCGAGATGATGGGCGTGCTGCAGCACGAGACCGTGCACCTCTATCAAAACTACGGCAATGGCGGCACGGGCGAGGGCTTGGCTGATCTGGTCAGGGCCCGCACCGGCTACTACGAGCGCAACCGCTGGAGCTCGGGTGGCTCGTGGCGGGACGCCTACACCACCTCGGGCAACTTCTATTCGTGGCTCACCGGGCCCTGCGCCTTTCACTCCGAGACGCGGGCGGTGCACGACCTGGATCTGCCGTACAAGCTGAACAAGGCGCTCGGGAACACGAGCGGAGAAGCCGCCTACACTGCGGTAAACGACTTGCTCCAAATGACCTTCGGCAAGAGCGCCGACGATCTGTGGGACGAGTACCAGGACCAAGCGTTCTGAGCTGGCGCTGAAGAGTTACCTCTCAAGTAAGTTCTTAACTACCTGTAATTAATGATATTTTTGAATTGAGTTGGCGTCAATGCTGGTACTGATAGTTTGTTCAGTCAAGTGTTCGCTGAGCTCCTAGGTCGGTCCTCATTTTCG
>DATDEV010000160.1:0-7745 GCA_036522995.1 Polyangiaceae bacterium | reverse complement strand
CCGGCAGCGGAGAGCAAGCCACGCGCGCCGTGGCTTTCAGGCTGCTGTTCAACGCCTCCGAGGCGCGCACTCACGAGCAGCTGAACGACGCCTGCACCGCGATGGTGAAGAGCGTCGTTGGTGCGCTGGGCGCGCGCGGCGTCGAGCAGCGCTGACGCCAGCGGCGCGGGGACATGCACCCACGCGCAAAAATTTTTCCGCCGTAGCGTGACCCCATGAAAGCGAAGCTTGCCTGTGCTGCGACACTCCTGTGCTGGCTGGCCGTTGGCTGCTCTGACGACGTTGGGTACACCCCCATCGGCGCTGGCGGCGGAAATCTCGGCTCGGGCGGGAGCGGCATCAACAGCGGCGGCTCGCTCGCCACGGGCGGCTCGGGCGGTTCATTCGCAGCCGCCGGCAGTGGCGGCAGCGGCGGCGGCGCACCGGCCAACCCCGGCGCGACCCTCTTCGCTACCAACTGCGTGAAGTGTCACGGCGAGGCAGGCATGGGCACGCTGCTGGCGCCGGGCATTCAGCACCCGATTCGCGACTACTTCAGCTGGGTGGTGCGCAACGGTCGCGCTGTCACCACCTACGCCAAGCCCATGGAAAAGTGGGGCACCGACAAACTTTCGGATGCCGACCTGACGCTGATCTTCGACTACTTGGACACACCACCGCAGCCCACCACCGGCGCCGCGCTATTTGCCGACTACTGCGCCAACTGTCACGGCGCGGATGCGACGGGTGGCGTGGCCGAGCACAACCTGCTTAGCGAGGTGGCCAAGATCAACGACATGGTGCGCAAGGGCGCGCACCCGGGCATGTACGAAGAGCGCAACGAGTTCATGCCCGCGTTCACCCAGCAGCGACTCAGCGACGCCGACCTTGAGCTCATCCACGACTACGTCGACAGCTTGTGAGTGCTGCGCGGCTCAGGGCACCACACAGCACTTGCCGCTGCCGCAGTCGTAGGCGTCGAAAACGTCGAGGCGCTCCCCACACTCACAGGTCGAGTGCATGCCGGCGGGCGCCTGCGCGCCGCAGCTGCGCTCGCACTCCGTGCCGAGCCGATCAATCGTGTGCGGCGGGCGGCACTTGGTCATGTTGCCTGGTGGCTCGTCGCCGTCGGCGGTGATGTAGAGGCGATCGAGGCGTGTGCCCGGCGCTTCGTTGGCGATGAGCAGCGTGTGGCTACCGGCCGTCCATTGAAACAGCAAGGGCTGGTTGTAGGACAGGTTGTCGTGCAAATCGTCCCAGTACCAAATGGTCCCGACGGTGATGCGCCAGCGGTACCAGGTGCCGTCGTCGACCTGGATCCAGAAGCGATTGCTGTAGATATCGGGTGAAAAGATGCGTCCCCAGATGATGTACTCGCCGTCCTTGGCGACATCGAACTGGTAGCGAGCCACGGAGGTTCCTGGCTCCTCGTCGGACACCACCATCGGCGGCGCCTGAATGTAGGCAGCGCTGGAGGCTGCCCGATCGCTGCCGATCGTGAAGTCGCCGCTCAGCTCGCCGTTCTCCGCCTCCAGGTATAGCCCCGTCGGCTCCGGCTCCGGTGCGCCACCAGCATCCGAGCCCGACATCGCGTCACTACCGCCCGTGCCGCCAGCGGCCGTACCGCCCGCGCTCGCGCCCGCACTGCCGCCGACGCCACCTCCGCCTGGCGGCGTCTGCATGAGCGGCTCCCACGCGCCCACCGACGTCACCGTCGGCTCGCACGCCATGAGGCAAACGCCCGGCAGCAACGAGAGCAGCGCCGCGCAGCATGTCGTCGCCTTGCCGAGCCTGGCCGCCACCCACCGATGCTGGCTCACAAACCCGCCTTCCGCCACATCTAGTGACGGTGAGCGGGCGCGGCCGCCCCTCCAGCGGAGAGCGATCTTTGCGACTTCAGCGTGAGGCTCAGGCGCGATCGCGCCGGCGCTTTTGAACCATGTGCTGCGTGATCAGGCGCTGGGCGTCGAGCGTATCGGCCAGGGTCCAGACGTCGTGCATCGGCTTGCTGCCGGCGCATTCGAGCAGGATGTCGGCAGCGCGATCGGGCCGCACGCCGTCGAAATGACGCCCGGGCAATTCCACGACCGCGCTGCGCGCGCGCAGACCCTCGAGCGTGGCCAGCATCTTCTCGACCACCACGCGGTACACGGGCTCACTGAACGCCGCGCGCGTGCCTACGCCGAACAGCAGCACCTTGTCGAACGGCAGCTTGGGCTTACCCGGCACCAGCACCACCTCCGCCACCTCACCGGTGACGAAGCCGCGCTCGATCAGGCTCGAGATGCGGCCAGCGAGGCGATAGTCCAACAGTCCTGCCACGCCGTGCAGCGGTCGTTCGTCGCTCGCGACGCCCGCGATGATCACCTCGCTGCCGAGCTGGTCGAGCTTGCGCAGGCTGGGCAGCGTGAACCGGAGCTCCACCGCGCTTCAGCCTCGGTCGGCGTCGCTGCGCCCCAGGTCGTCGGCGATGCGATCCAGCACGCCATTGACGAACTTGCTGCTTTCGTCGCTGCCGAAGCGCTTCGCCAGCTCCACGGCCTCGTCCAAGATCACGGCGCGCGGCACGTCGCTGCGCGTCAGTAGCTCGAAGGCACCCAGCCTGAGCGCGTTGCGATCGATGCGCGCCATGCGCTCGAGCCGCCAATTCTGACTCGCGGCGCGAATGCGCTCGTCCAGCTGCGCGGCGTCACGCCGCACACCGCGCACGAGCGCGTCGGCGTACTCACGACCCTCGGCGTCACCGGGCAGCTCGCGCCAAAAGTCGGCGATGGCTTGATCAACGTCGCTGCCGGTCGCATCGATGGCGAACAGCATCTGCAACGCGGCTTCTCTGGCTGTAGTGCGAGCACCCATGGCGCTCAGTAGCCTTGCTGGGTCAGCTCTTTACCCAGCGTCACCATTTCGATCGCCACCATGGCTGCGTCGAAGCCCTTGTTGCCGGCCTTGGTGCCCGCGCGTTCGACGGCTTGCTCGATGCTATCGGTGGTGAGCACGCCAAACGCGATCGGAACCCCGCTGTCGAGCGACGCCTGGGCCACGCCCTTGGCGACCTCGCCCGCAACGTGATCGAAATGCGGCGTGGCGCCGCGAATCACCGCGCCCACCGCCACCACTGCGTCCAGCTTTCCGCTCTTGGCCAAGCGCCGGCACACCAGCGGAATCTCCCAGGAGCCGGGCACGCGCACCACGCTCAGGTTCTTGGCGTCCGCCCCGTGGCGGACGAGCGCATCGATGGCTCCCTCGATCAGGCGCTCCACGATGAACGCATTGAAGCGCGATCCGACGATCGCAAACCTTACTCCAGCCGGAACGACCAGAGCGCCTTCGATGGATTTGACGACGTCGCTCATGAGCGTCCCTTCTTAACACACACGCGTCCCCACGCCCGTCTTGTCCATCGGCCCAGCAAGGCTCGGTCGGAGCTCGCTCAGCTGTGCATACCCACGAGCGGCACGCTTTCGATAAGTGTCAGCCCGTGCCCCTGAATTCCGGCGATCTTTCGCGGATTGTTGGTCAAAAGCCGGATCTTGACCAGTCCGAGCGAGCGCAGCACCTGTGCGCCGAGCCCGTACTCGCGCAGCGCGCCGCCGTGCGGCCGAGCTCCCAGCGCCGCGGGCGGCGTGGATGCGTACGGCGAGCTCTTGCCGTCGCTGCGCCGCGCCGCCTGCTCCAGCTCGGTTCGCAGATCCGTGGCCGGCGGAATGTAGACGATCACGCCCTCGCCCGCCGCTTCGATGGCGTCGATGGCCTCGCCCAGGTTGCGTGCGCCCTCTTTGAGCGTGGAGCTGAAGACGTCGGCCAGGCTCGAGCCGGTGTGCATGCGGCAAAGCGCGGGCCGATCGGGCTGCGGGTTGCCTTTCACCAGCGCCAGGAACTGCTTGCCCTCGTGCAGCGCCTCGAACACGCAGGCGCGCCAGCTGCTGCGCGTGCGATCGAGCTCGACCGTCGTCTCCGCGACCAGCGAAACCAGTGTCTCGGTCTGCAGCCGATACGCGATCAGATCGGCGATGGTCAGGATGGTCAGGCCGTGGCGCTCCGCGAACTTCTCGAGGTCGGGCATGCGCGCCATGCTGCCGTCGTCGTTGGCGATCTCGCACACGATGCCCGCCGCAGACGAGCCCGCCAGGCGCGCCAGGTCCACGGAGCCCTCGGTCTGGCCGGCGCGCACCAGCACGCCGCCCCGGCGCGCTACCAGCGGGAACACGTGGCCAGGCACCACCACGTCGTTGGGCTTGGCGTCGGGATTGATGGCCACGCGAATGGTCTGCGCGCGATCGGCGGCGCTGATGCCGGTAGTGACGCCCTCGCTGGCCTCGATGCTGACCGTGAACGCGGTACCGAGGCGCGGCCCGCTGCGACCGGGCGCGGCCATCATCGGCAGCTCCAGGCGCGCGATCTGTTCCTCGGTCAAGGTCAGACAGATTAGTCCTCGGCCATAGTTGGCCATGAAGGCGATGGCTTCGGGCGTGACCTTGTCGGCCGCCAGCACCAGATCGCCTTCGTTCTCGCGATCCTCGTCATCGACGAGGATCAGCATCTTGCCGGCCCGCACCTCCTCGATGCCGCGCGTGACGCGCTGGATCAAATCGGAGTCGAGATCGTGGAGACGGACGGGGTCGGTCGTCATGTGGCGAGGCTGGCGCTATTTGTACCCTGCGCGCTCGAGCGCAAGCGAAAAGCTTTCGACGACGGGCTTTTGCCCTCCGCCTTCGAGGTAACCGACGAGGTAGCGCGCCACCAAGTCCACCTCCAGGTTCAGCTCGCTGCCAGCGCCCAGCTGCTCCAGGTTCGTGACCTGCCGCGTATGCGGAATCAGCATCACCTCGAGCTCCAGGCCGCGCACCTCGTTCACGGTGAGCGAAACGCCGTCGAGCGCGACCGAGCCCTTGGCCGCAATGAAGCGCTGCTGCTGGGCGTCGAAGCCGATGCGCACGCGCCAGGCCTCGCCCTCTGCTTCGACCGCCAGCACGCGCGCCACGCCGTCGACGTGGCCGGTCACCCAGTGTCCGCCCAGCCGATCGCCGACACGCAGCGAGCGCTCCAGGTTCAGGGCTCTGCCGAGCGGCAGGCGTCCCAGCGTGGTCTTCTGCGCCGTCTCGAGCGAGACATCGGCGTCGAAGCTGGCCGGTGAGCTGGCCACGACGGTCAGGCAGGCCCCGTTCACGGCGATCGACTCACCGAGCTCGAGCCGTTCGAAGTCGTCCAGACCCTGCGTGCCGATCACCACGCGATAGCCTGGACCGCGGCGCTCGCGCACCAGCAGCTTGCCCATACCAGCGACGAGACCCGTAAACACGCCCCCTGACATAGCACTTCGGGCGCGTGGTAGGCTGCGCCTCGATGCACAGCGCCATCGCGCTATCTGCCGCACTCGTCGTGGGGCTGGCGCTCGGCCTGAGCTGTGGGCCCAGCGTGCAGTCCATCCACGAAGGCAACGTGCGCTTCGAGCACTGCTACCGGCTCGACCTCGAAACCGAGGCCGCCAGCGGCCACCGCCGCGCCTGCTGGACCACGTGGCTCGAGCGCTACACTTACGGCCAGTCGCGCGATCGGCTCGAATACGCCAATCGCCGGGTGATTGCCTTCAAAAGCGGCGACGCTGCGACGCCCCAGCTCCAGGTGGGTGGCGAAGCGCGCCCCGACGAGTCGAGGCAGTTCTATTTGGTCGTACCTGCGCCGACCAGCGTGCACGCTCCGCCGCCGCCCATCGCGACGCGCGTCAACGTTCCGAGCGAACCGCCACCCGAGCCGGCTCCTTCGGCAGCAGCGGCGCCAGGTACGCCGGCGCCAGGTGAGGGCTGCGCGGCGGCCTGCCGCGGCGCTTTCGCCAGCTGCACCAACGTGTGCGAGGGGCAAACCACCAGCACCGCGTGCAAGAGCTGCGATCCGGACTACAAGAAGTGCATGCAGCGTTGCTTCGAGTGACCGGCGCCGGCTTCGCGGGTCGCTCATTGCAACGGTCCATACTTTCAGCGGTGTTTCCCTGCACATATCCGCTCGCGGCGGACCGCATTCGTGCTCGTGCAGCCCTGTTGGACTAAATGAGCGATTAAGTTGACGCCCGGCGGTCCGAAAGGTTAACCGATGACGCTCGAGACGATGACGCGACAGCCGGCAATTTCCGCGATCGCACCCTCCACATCGGCACTCGCTACCCCGCTGCCGCGAGTGTTGCGCCCGCAGCGGGCCCTGCCGGCGGATGCCGTGCGACCGACCCGCGCCGAAGTGAACCTGGCCAACCTGCGCCACAACCTGCGCATCATGCAGCGCACGGCGGGCGGTTCCGAGGTCTGGGCCGTGCTCAAAGCGGACGGCTACGGGCACGGCGCCAAGGGTGTCGCCCGCACGCTCGAACGCGCTGGCGCGAGCGGCATCTGTGTGGCCCTGCTGGAAGAGGGCGTGGAGCTTCGCCAGGCGGGCATCCGCGTACCGATCCTGGTGACCGGCGGCTATTTCGGGCGGGCCTTCGGCGAGGTCCTGCGCCACTCGCTGACGCCGGTGCTGCACGACCCGGCTCAGGTCGAAGAGCTAGCGGACGAAGTGCGCTACAGCGGCTCCGAGCCCGCGAGCGTGCACGTCAAGATCGACACCGGCATGTCGCGTCTGGGTGTGATGCCGCGCGACGTGCCGAAGATGGCGGAGATGCTCGCGCGTCACCGCGAGGTTCAGGTGAGCGGCTTGATGACGCACTTTGCCTGTGCCGACGGGGGCGATCCGGAGTCGATCGCCGAGCAGCTCGACCTGTTCGATATCGCGACCGATTCACTGCGCAGCTTGGGCATCGCGCCGGCGCTGCGTCACGCGGCCAATAGCGCCGCCATTCTGCAGAGCAAGCGCGCGCACCTGAACGTGGTGCGGCCCGGTATCGCGCTGTTCGGCGTGGAGCCGCGCGCCGGCATTTGCAAGGAGCTGCGTCCTGTCATGCAAGTGCGCAGCGAGCTCGTCGCCGTGCGCGAGCTGCAAACGGGTCAGAGCGTCGGCTACGGCGCGACCTGGACGGCCAAGCGCACCAGCCGCATCGCGACCATTCCCATGGGCTACGCCGACGGCTTGTCGCGCGCGCTGTCCAACCGTGGCGAGCTTTTGGTGCGCGGCAAGCGCGTGCCGGTGGCGGGCGTCGTGAGCATGGACATGACCATGCTCGACGTGACCGAGGTCGATGACGTCCGGGTCGGCGACGAGTGCGTCGTGCTCGGCACCCAGAAGGGCCCGCTCGGCCAGGACACCATCTCGGCCGAAGAGATCGCCGCCAGGCTCGGCACCATCCCCTGGGAAGTGCTGACCGACATCTCGCGCCGCGTGCCGCGCTTCTACCGCGAGCCTTGAGACGCCTCCGCGCTTTGTGTGCCGGCCTGGAGGGTTGGCCGCGCCTGGCTCAGGCTGTGCCAGATGGTCGCCGTGACGACCCCAGATTTGCGACAAAACCCGGGCTCTAGCGCGGCACGTGCCTTGCTTTAGCCGCGATATGCGCCGAGCGGCGGCCCTCAGAGCTTCGATTCTGGTTTCCTTGGGCATCGTCCCGCTCGCCTGCGGCGGGTCCGTTCGCGAGGGGGGCGACGACTCCGGTCAGGGCGCTACCGGCAACAAGGGCCTGGACCCTGGCAAGCAGCTTCCCCCTAGCGGTGCCGGAGGTCGTCCCTCCACTGGGGGTGGAGCGACGGGGAGAGCGGGCTCGGTCGCGGTGGGCACGGGCGGCTCGGGCCCGATCGGAACGGGCGGCTCCAGCGTGAGCAGCGGCGGCGTGGCGAGCACGTCCAGGTTCC
>DATDEV010000159.1:0-9420 GCA_036522995.1 Polyangiaceae bacterium | reverse complement strand
CATGGTGGACGATCAGAAAGCTCGTCGCGAGCTGGGCTACGCGCCCGAGCACGGCATCGAGGCGACGCTGCGCGCCGTCGACGAGGAGCGCTGGCTGTCGTGAGCCGGGCGGAGCGCTGGTGGCGCGCGCCGCTCGCTGTGGCCTCCGCGGCGGTGCTGGTTGGCTGTCCGCCGGTGGTGAGCGATCCGCCGCCCCCGCCCATCAAATCCGAGATCGTCTCGGCACCACCCAAGGCGCGTGGCGCCCTGGCCGCGGGCACGGACGCCGCGCCCCAGCCCGAGGTGACCCCGGGTGGCGTTCCGGCGCTGCCCGCCGTGCCGTTGCCCGGAGCGGTGCCAGCGCCCGGGACCGCACCCAGCCCCGGCGCTGACCCAGCCCCGACCGAAGCCGACGCAGGATTGCCCCTATGACGCCTCCCTCCGCCCGTCTCATCGCCCTGGTCTGCTTTGCTTTCGGCTGCGGCAACGGCGCTGCCCGCCCGGTGGGTTTGCCGGCGCCGGAATACCAGCAGCCGCAAGTCGAGCCCTGGCCGCCGGCTTCGGCGTCCGCGAGCCCGCCCGTTGCCAGCGCCGTAGAAACGGCGCCTGCGCCTGCCGCGCCGTCCGCTTCGGCCGCGCCGGCCGCCCAGGCGGGCGCCGGCGGAAGTGGTGCTACGCTCCCGCCAGGCACCCCGTGAGCTCCGTTCGAGACCAAGCCATTCGCGCCCGAGCCGTCAAGAAGGCGCTCGCGCTCGCTTCCCGCAAGCAGAAGGATCACGCCCTGGCCGAGATCGCGACGCGCCTGCGCGCGGCCACGCTCGCCATCGGTGACGCCAACGCGCGCGACCTGGAAGCCGCGACAGCGGGCGGCCTGTCGTCGGCCATGCTCGATCGCCTGCGCATGGACGCCAAGGTCGTCGAGGCGACGGCGCGCGCCGTCGAGCACATAGCGACGCTGCCCGACCCGGTCGGCAGCCGCGGCCCCATGCAGCGCCTGCCGAGCGGGCTGCTGGCCGGCAAGGAGCGTCTGCCGCTGGGAGTGATCGGCATCATCTACGAGTCGCGCCCCAACGTCACGGTGGACGCCGGCGTGCTGTGCATCAAGGCCGGCAACGCAGTGCTGCTGCGAGGCGGCAAGGAGGCGGCGCACACCAACGCGGTGCTCGGCCGCATCCTGCAAGAGGCGCTCGAGGCCGCGCACCTGCCGGCCGATACCGTGCAGATCGTACCGCCTGGTGACCGCGAGAGCGTGCGCGAGTTGGTCGGGCTGACCGGTCTTTTAGACCTGGTGATTCCACGCGGAGGCGAGGGCCTGGTGCGGTTCGTTTCCGAGCACGCACGGGTGCCCGTGGCGCTGCACTACAAGGGCGTCTGCCATCTGTTCTTGGATGCCGATGCCGAGCTGGAGCGCTCGGCCGCGATCGCGGTCAACGCCAAGGCACCCAAGCCCAGCGCCTGCAACTCGCTCGAGTGCCTGCTGGTGCACCAGGCCGCCGCCCAGCGCTTGCTGCCGGGCGTGGCTCGCAAGCTGCTCGATGCCGGTGTCGAGCTGCGGGGCTGCGCGCGGACGCTGGCACTCGTGCCCGAAGCCAAACCGGCCACGGATGACGACTTCGGTCAGGAGTTTCTGGCCAAGATCCTCGCAGTGAAGGTGGTCGACGATTTGAGTGCGGCCATCGCTCACATCGAGCGCTACGGCTCCAATCACACCGAAGCCATCGTGACCCAGTCGTATGACAACGCTCAGCGCTTCGTGCGCGAGCTGGACGCGAGCTGCGTCATCGTCAACGCGTCCACGCGTTTCAACGATGGTGGCGAGCTGGGGCTCGGCGCTGAAATGGGCATCGCGACGTCCAAGCTCCACGCCTATGGCCCGATGGGGCTCGAGAGTCTCACGACCGAAAAATGGGTCGTATTCGGGGATGGCCAGGTACGCAGCTGAGGTACCTGGGGCCAGTGTGAACGCTCAACCATGAAGAAAAAGCTCAAAGCACTCAAGAAGCCCGTGCGTGTCAGCGGGAAGCCGACTCCGCTCCGTGCACCCACGAAGATAACCAGGGACACCGGTGATGCTCAGCGCATGGCGCTGGCAGCTGCCGCCGCCGCCCTCGACAAGAAGGCGATGGGGGTCGAGATCATCGATGTCGCCGGCAAGGTCGACTACGCCGACTACCTCGTGCTCATGACCGGTCACGCCGATCGGCACGTGGCAGCCATCGCCGACGCGGTGGACGAGGCGCTCGGCAAGCAGGGCTACCACGCCATCTCGATCGAAGGCTTGCCGCGCGGCCAATGGGTGCTCATCGACTTCGTCGACATCGTGGTGCACGTGTTCCTGGCCGAGACGCGCTCGCTCTACGATCTGGATGGCTTGTGGATGGACGCCAAGCGCGTGCGCGTGCCTGGGGTCTGATTGCCCGGGTCGTGAAGCTCGTCGTCATCGCTGCAGGCAAGCTCAAGGAACGCGAGTGGCGCTCGCTTGCCGATGACTATTTGGGTCGCATTCGCCGCTACGTGAAGTGCGACGAGATCGAGGTCAAATCGGGCAAAGATCTGGCTGGTGCGGTGCCGAGCGATGCGCTGCTGGTCGCCCTCGAGGTGGAGGGCGACGCCTTGACCAGCACCGAGCTCTCCAAGCGAGTCGAGCGCTGGGGCAGCACCGGTAAAGGCGTCGTCGTCTTTCTGATCGGCGACGCCGATGGTATTCCGAAGGAGCTGTCGCGCTCGGCGGCGGCGCGGATCAGCCTGTCTCGGCTCACCTTGCCGCACCGGTTGGCGCGCGTGTTTTTGCTCGAGCAGCTCTACCGCTCGCTCAGCATCCTGCGCGGTGAGCCGTACGCGCGCGAGTGAGCTCGGACCGACTCAGCTCGCGTCGGCTTTGGCCGCTGCCCGCTCTTTGGAGCGCGTGATGGCCCAGGCAATCACGATCGAAACGCCGTACAGGCCGATCAGCGGCACCGCGAGCAAGAACTGGCTCAGCGGGTCGGGCGGAGTGACGACGGCGGCGATGATGAACGCGACCACGATGAAGTAGCGAAAGAACTTGATCAGGTGGCGATGCGTGATGAGCCCGGCTACCGTCAAGAACATGGCCAGGACCGGCAGCTCGGCGACCGTGCCAAATGCCAGGAACAGGCGCGTGCAGAAGTCGAGGTATTCGCCGATCATCACGGCCGGCTGCAGCAGCAGGCCGTTCAAGAGCTCGTGGTTGAAGCTGAGCAGGAAGGTGAACGCTGCTGGGAACGCTACCGCCCAGCCGAAGTAGCCGCCGCCTACGAACAGCGCGCAGGACGAGACCACGAACGGGATCGCAAACCTCTTCTCGCGCGAGTAGAGCCCGGGGGCGACGAAGGCCCACAGCTGGTAGAGGATGATGGGCAGTGCCACCAGGAAGCCCGCCAGCGCACTGATGTGCACGTAGCCGAGGAAGAGCGCCGCCGGCGACGATGAGTTGAGCGCTGGCGCGCCCTTCAGCCCCGCCTCCTTCCAGGCGTTGTAGAAGGGGAGCGTTAGCCAGGCCAGGATCCGCTCTTTGAAGATCCAGCAGCCGATGCCGCCAGCCAGGGCCGCGACCATCATGCGAACGATGCGGCCCCGGAGCTCTTCGAGGTGCTCCCACAGCGTCATCGAGCCGTCTTCGCCGGCAGGCGGCTCGGACTTGTTGTCGTTGCCGCCGAGCGCGCCAACTTCAGCTGCTGCCATTGGCCGTGCCTCCCGTGACTGTACCAGCCGGCTGATCAACCCCGGGCTCGCTTGGGTTATTCACGGGCGAGCTCGGTTCAGGACGCGGGGGCATGGCCGAGCGGCGCGGAGGCGGGGGCGGAGCCCCCGACGGGCGCGCCGCGAACGGACGCGATGAGGGTGCGGGGGGCGGCACCGTGCGAACGGGCGGAGGCGGCGGGGTAGGGCGCATCGCTGGCGGCACGCTGGCGGCGGGGCGCGGAGGGCTCGACACCGTTGCCGGTGCCGATGCTGCCAGTGCTGCCGGTGCTGTTACTGGCGCCGGCGCTGCTACTGGTACCGCCGCTGGCTCTGCCGCCGGTGCAGCTTCTGCCGCTGCTGGTGCAACTTGTTCAGGGACAGCGGGCGGCTCAGCACCCGCCGCTAGCGGCTCGGGTGTCGTGGTGGTCGGGGGGCTCTCGGCTAGCTCGGGTGCAGGCGCCGGCTCGGGTGGCGACAGCAAGTCGTCGGGCAGCGCCCCGTAGGCGTCGGCTCCTTCGAGCGGGTACTCGCGGCTCGGATCGGGCTCGATGTCGCCATAAGGATCGTCGTACGGGCGGGCCGGCGCGGGCGCGGCGGGCACGGGTGCGGCGGGCACGGGTGCCGCGGCTCCGCCGTGGTAGCCGCGCATCAACGTGCGAAGCTCGGAAAGCTGAATGCCTTCGGCGCGCAGCATCTCGTCGATGCCGGTCTGCTGCCGCACATCCATGGTCATCTTGCGCAGCTTGCGCGCCCACTGACCCATGGTTTTGAGCATACCTGGCAATTTCTGGGGGCCGACGGCCACCAGAGTCACCAGGCAAATCACGATCATTTCACTGAGCGAGAACCCAAACACGCTGAAATTCCTGCCGCCTGCGTCTTAGCATACTTGGGGAGCCCGGCCCGAGCTGGTACCGTCGCGGGTCGTGGAGGCCTTTCTAGCGCTGCTCGTCGTCGCGCCCACGGTCTTCTTCTATTTTCTCGTCATCCGCGGCTCGGACCGCTACGAGCCCGAGCCTTTCTGGCTGCTTTCGGTGGCTTTTTTCTGGGGCGCTGTAGTGAGCACCCTCACCGCCATCGTGTTCAACGAGGTGGGCGCGGGAGCCCTGCGGGCCAGCCTCGGGGCCGGCCAACCCGACCTGGTCAGCGCCTCGACCGCGTCCTTCGTCGCGCCGCTCGTCGAAGAGAGCACCAAGGGCTTCGGGCTGCTGGTGCTGTGGGCGATGTCGGTGCTGTGGCTCCGCGAGATAGACGGCGCGCTCGACGGCGCCATCTACGGGGGCGTGATCGGTCTGGGCTTCACCATGACCGAGGACATCCTCTACATCTCGAGCGCGGGCGCGCAGCACGGGGGTGAAGCCTTTTTTCAGGTCTTCGTCTTGCGCACCGTGATGGCAGGGCTCGGCCATGCCTCCTTCACGGCCATGACCGGGCTCGGTATCGGCATCGCCATCGAGAGCACGAGCACGCTGACCAAGCTGCTCGCACCGATCGGCGGCTGGTGCGCGGCGGTGGGCCTGCACTTCTTGCACAACTATCTGGTGACTTTCCTGTACGAGGACGGCACCGGCCTGGTCGTGAAGTTGCTGCTGTTCTGGGTCTTCAACGCGGTGTTCTTCCTGGTGATCATCACGCTCGCGGTTCGCGATCGCGCGATCGTCATCAAGGGGCTGGTCGACGAAGCCGGGCGCCTGCTCCACCCCAAGGAGCTGCATCGCACCTCCAGCTACTGGATGCTGGTCCCACTCTGGAACTTCTTCTCGCTCATGAGCAGCCCCAGAGGCTACGCCGAAGCTCGTCGCAAGCAGCTCGACCTGATCGAAATCTCGTTTCTGAAACATCGCCGCAGGCGCGGCGAACGCGGCACCGAGCTCGACGCGCGCGAGCACGAGCTGCGCCAGCGCATTCATCAGTCCAACCAGGCTGGCGTCTTCATCGGCAGCCGCTAGAACCCATCCCCGAAGCCGACTACTTGATCAGGCTGCGGGCGATCACCAGACGCTGGATCTGGCTCGTGCCTTCGTAGATTTGCAGC
Organism: Polyangiaceae bacterium; assembly: GCA_036522995.1. Taxonomy (GTDB): domain Bacteria; phylum Myxococcota_A; class Polyangia; order Polyangiales; family Polyangiaceae; genus PMG-095. The sequence goes on along the minus strand of DATDEV010000159.1, from coordinate 3,704 downwards.
ACCTTGGCGTCGCGCATCAGTTTCTCGACCGGGTAGTCCTTGACGTAGCCGTTGCCGCCGAAGACTTGCACGGCGTCGATGGCAGTCTGCATGGCGCGATCGGCGCCGTACGCCTTGGCGTAGCTCGAGACGATCGGATCACGCACGCCATTGTCCAGGTTCCACGCCGCCTTCTGGTACAGCAGGCGCGTGGCTTCCGTGCCGATCGCCATCTCGGCCAGCATGGCTTGCACCAGCTGGTGCTCGGCGATGGCCGAGCCAAAGGCCTTGCGCTCCTTGGCGTAAGCGACCGACTCGTCCAGGCAGCGCTGCATCAAGCCCGTGGCCATGGCGCCGATGTCGGGCCGAGTTTGATTGAAGGTCTCCATGGCGAGCTTGAAGCCTTCACCCTCGGGCGCGAGCATGTTGGCCTTGGGCACCTTCACGTCCTCGAAGTGAACGGCCGCGGTGTCGCTGGCGCGCTGGCCCATCTTGTCCTCGTGCTTACCCACCTTCACGCCGGGTGAATCGCGATCGACGATGAAAGCCGCGATCCCCCGATGGCGCTTGGTCGGGTCGCTGGTCGCGAACACCACATAGAAAGACGCCAGGCTGGCGTTGGTGATCCAGCACTTCTCGCCGTTCAGGACGAACTCGTCGCCCACCGCCTTGAAGGTGGTGCGCATGCCGGCGACGTCGCTGCCGCCGGTCGGCTCGGTCGTGCAGTAGCTCGCGAACAGCGGCTCGGCCGTCAGCATGCCCAGGTACTTCTTCTTCTGCTCCTCGCTCCCGCCCAGCTTGATCGGGGTCAAGGCCAGCGAGTTGGCCAGTAGGCTCGTCTGAATGCCGGTACAGCCCCAGGCCAGTTGCTCCGCGATCAGCGCGTTGTCGAGCTCGCCCAGCCCAGCACCGCCGTACTCCGGAGGCACGGTGGCGTTGACCAGCCCCAGCTCGTGTGCGGCGATGAACACGTCGCGTGGAAACTTACTGTCGCGGTCACACTCCGCAGCGACCGGCGCGATGCGCTCGCGACCGAAGCGCTTGGCCGCGTCTACCAGGGCCTTTTGCTCATCCGACAGCTCGAAGTTCAGCATGCTGTTTTCTCCCTACTTCTTTGAGCGCTCTTTGAGACGCGCGATTTCGTTACGTACAGCGCGCGCGCCGAGCACGAAGCCGATCGTCACCCCCACCAGGAGCACGCCGGGGATGAAGATCACGTGCTCGATCGTCATGCGTCGGGCAAGCGTTTGGGAACCGAGCGCTCCAGATCGCCCAAACGCTTGTCGACCGCTGCCTGGCGCCGGAAGGTCTGGAACAAGAAGCCCATTAGGATCGCCCACATCAGCACGTAGGCGGTGATCAGCAGGGCCTCTGCGCTACTGGTCTCGGTCGGGCCGCCCGTGACCGGCTTGAATTCGGTCGAGCGTTCCTCGGGTGTGCCGGGGGCGGTCGGACTTTGGGGGCTTGGTTGTTTCATGGGATCAGCCGTTGGTGTCCGGGGCGAGCTCTTCCACGCGCAGCAGGCGCGCTTCGGACTTCGCAAGCTGGGCGCGCAAGGTCAAGAGCAAAGCGGCCAGCAGCGTCATGGCGAAGAAGCCGCCCATCAACGCTTGAGTCATGGCCGGGTCCTGCAGGCCGCCGCCGCCCTTGCCGATCACGGTCGGGTGATTGCCGCCCCACTTCTGCACGGAATAGTGGATGATCGGCAGGTTGGCGGTACCGAGCACGCCGAACGCGGCAGCGAACTTGCGCTCGGCCTCGCCGTTGCCCGCGAAGGTCCGGAGCAGCACGATCGCGACGTAGATCAGGATGCTGAGCAGCAGCGTGGTGAGCCGGGGATCCCAGGTCCAGTACACGCCCCAAGCCTTCTTGGCCCAAAGCGGCCCGCTGACCATCACGAGTGCGCCGAACGTCGCCGCGCACTCGGCGCCGGACTTGGCCCAGGCGTCACGCGCGTCGCTCGGGCCTACCAGGTAGAGCGCGCTGGCGATGAAGCACACTGCGCCGCACAGGTAGAGCGCGTACGCCGCCGGGACGTGAAAATAGAAGATCTTCTGCGCCAAGCCGCCCGCTTGCGGCTGAGCCACGGGTGTCTTGAGGAAGACGAACAGGATGAGCGCGAAGAAGGTGAGGGCCGCTACCGCCCAAATACCTACGATCAACCCACGGGGACGCATGCCGAGAACCATAGCGCGGGGACTTTCGCTTTTGTTCCCTTTTGCGCCCACGCCGCGGGAGCGCAGCTAGATGTCGCAGCGGGCCAGGGCCAGCACGGCCGCAATTCTCGCCCTCAGCACGTCGAACTCTTTGATGGTGTAGTCGACCTGGGCCTCGCGCAGCTTTTGGGCAGTGTCGACCAGGTCGAAGGTGGTGCCGCTGCCGTTGAGGTACGAGATCTTGGACAGCCGCGCCGTTTCGGCGGCTACCTCGCGCGTCCTGGCCGCGACCACCAGCGTGGCCTCGGTATACTTCACGTTGCGGAAGGCCTGCGTGACCTCGAGCCGGGCTGCTCGCTTGGTGTCGCTGAGTTGCTCGTTGGCGACGCGGGTCTCGGCCACGCGCGCGTCCTTCGTGCCGCCGCGCAGCCCGCCGTCGTAGAGGTTCCAGCTCAGCACGCCGCCGACCGACCAGGTCACGTGCTGGTTGTTCACTTGCGATTCGGGATCCCAGTAGGTGAGGCTCGACACGGCGTCGATCGTCGGCCACCAAGTTTTGTTGACTTCGCTTTCGTTGCGCTTGGAAAGAGCGACGCTCGCTTCGGCCGCGCGCACGTCGGCGCGATCGAATACCTCGGTCGGGCGGCAGGTCTTCTTGGCGTCGGCCGCCAACGCGTCGAGTCGGATGTTCGGAGTGACGCCATACGGCTCGGCGGAGCCGAGCGTGGTGCCGAGGTTCTCGCGCGCACGGTGCACCGCGTCGTCGGCGGTCACGACCTGGGAGCGCGAGAGCGACACTTCTTGCTCGATGCGCAAGACGTCGATGGCGCTGGCGGCGCCGAGCGCGGCGCGCCGCTTGTACAAATCGAGGGACGAAAGCGCGCTTTCCAGCGAAATGCGCGTGACCTCCGCCAGGCGCTCGGCCGTGACGGTGAGCACGATGGCGTCGGCAACAGCCGCGACGGCGACGCGCTCGGCGGCCTTGGTGTTGAGCTTGGCGTACTCGACGGCTGCTTCGGCAGTGCCGCGGCGGTGCCAGGTATCCACGGCCAACACGGGGATGCGCAGATTGAGCCCCGCCTGCCAGGCAAGCGCCGGGTCGGGCATGGTGGTGGTCGTGGCCACCGGGGCGCCGGCAGGCGATAGGGAGTAGGTCGTGCCCTCACCCTTGAGGATGTGATAGTTGATGCCAGCGTCACCCGTCAGGCTTGGCAGGGCGCCCGCCAAGACCTGGCGCGATTGGGCGCTCGCTAACTCCTCACGCGCCTGGAGCGTCCGCAGCGAATAGTTGCTGGAGCGCAGCAGGTGCAGCACTTCTTGCCAGGTGCTGACCACGCGCGCTGCCGGCGGCACCGGAGCCAGCATGTCGTCGGTCACCTGGGGTAGCTGCGGTTCTCCGGGCTGGGCGGCAGGCGGCGCTTGGGGCGCGGCTGCCGGTGCCGGACGGGCGGGGGCGGGTTGGGCAGCTGGCTGCTGCGCCAGGGCAGACTGCGTGGCGACGAACAAGCAGAGACCGATGGACCGCTTCAGCATGGCTGCCGTCTAATAGTTCCGGAGCCGCGGCTCGGG
>DATDEV010000158.1:0-4695 GCA_036522995.1 Polyangiaceae bacterium | reverse complement strand
CCGTTGTCGACGAAGATGCACACCAGCCGATCGCCGAGCGCTCGGTGACACAAGACCGCTGCCACCGACGAATCCACGCCCCCCGACAGCCCGCAAATCACCCGCGCATCGTCGGGAACCTGCTCCTTGATCTTGGCGATCGCCTCGTCCACGAACGAGCCCGGCGTCCAGCTCGGCGACATGCCGGCCACGTCGAACAGGAAGGACTTGAGGATCTCCAGCCCGCGCGGCGTGTGCGCCACCTCGGGGTGGAATTGAATGCCGTAGAGCTTGCGCGCTGGGTCGGCGATGGCCGCCAGCGGCGCATTGCCCGACTTGCCGATGGGACGAAAGCCGGGCGGCAGCTGGGTGAGCCGGTCGCCGTGGCTCATCCAAACGTTGAGCTTTTCGCCGGCCTTGAAGCTGCCCAGGATGCCGACGGCCTCGCCGACCTCGACCTCGGCCGGTCCGTATTCGCGCTCGTCCGAGGGCTCCACCTTGCCGCCCAGCTGGTGCGCCATCAGCTGCTCGCCGTAACAGATGCCGAGCACCGGCAGGCCGAGCGTGAAAAGAGCCGGATCGCTCTTGGGCGAGTCGGCGCCGTAAACGCTCTGCGGACCGCCCGAGAGGATGATGGCCGTCGGCGCGATGCTGCGGATCTTCTCGACCGAAATCGTGCCGGGGTGGATCTCGCAGTAGACGCTCGACTCACGGATGCGGCGCGCGATGAGCTGCGTGTACTGCGAGCCGTAGTCGAGGATCAGTACGCTTTGCCGGGCTTCCATCGGGCATCGCTATCACGACGGCCCGGCCACGCAAAGGGCTGCTCCGGTCAGCGCGAAGGCGCGGATTTTCCGCTGGTTTGCCCGCTAGCGCGGAGGCTCGGGCGCGCGACGATCGCCGCCTCGGGGCGCAGGCTCGCGACCAAGCGCTTCAGCGCCGCCGCATCGCCGGGGCCTGGGGCGGGCTGCTCCAGCAGCTCCACCAGCCGGTAGCGCGGGTCCAGCGCGGCGACGCGGTGCTGCGCGCGGCGGCGCTTCACGGCGCTTTCCAGGTCGGCGCTGGTCAGGACTCCGCCCGCTGCCAGGCGCTCGAAGAGCTGCTGAACGCGCGAGCTGGCCTCGGCCTCGCGCCCCTCGAAGCCGCTCACCTGAATCACCAGCGCGCGAGCCGAGCTGGTGCCGAAGAGCGTGGCGCGTGCGGCCCCCACCAGCTCGGGCTCGGCCATGCTCCGTTCGAGCGCTCCACCAGGCAGGTTGAGCAGCTCCACCAGCAGCGCGGCTTCCGGCGCGAGCTGGGGTGAGATGCGAAACGCCAAGTAGCTGCCCTCGTTGGAGGAGGTGCCTGCCGCGAGGGTGAGCTCGCCGCGCGCCGGTGGGCTGAGCACGGTGGTGCAGGGCGAGGACCGAGGCGCTTCGGGACCCTTCAGCCAGCGCCCCAGCCGGGCGCTGAGCACGCGCGCGTCGTCCGCGCTGCCGGGCGCCAAGACGGCAAGCCGGTGCGGCAAGCGCAACAGCTCGCGCTGCCGCGTGAGCACTGCCTCACGCGTCGCCATTTGCAGCGAGCTCGGGGTGCCGCGCGGTGAGAGCGCGCCCACGTGGCCCGGCGTGAGCGCCTCCAGCAGCGCCAGCAGCAGCGGGCGGGGCTCGGCGCCAGCGCTTTTCAGCAGCTCGCCCCGTGCCGCAGCGACGTCGAGCGCCGAGGCGGCGCTGACCAGCGCTCGGCCGAGCGCGTCGGCCACGCGCGCAGCAGTCGCCTGTTCGCTCTCGGCCTGGGTGCGCTCCGCATAAGCAAAGAGGCCGACGCCGGCGTCGCCCGTACACGGCTCGAGCTTCACGCCGGGCACGCGCAGCTCGCTGGCTGCGCTCATCAGCAGCGCTGCGTGGCCAGCGGTGTCGGCGTTCTCCTCGACCGCGGCGCAAGGTGTTGCCAGCAAGGCCCACAGACCGGGTTGCCCACGCTCGACGCGCACTTGAGTGTCGAGCGGCGCCGCCGCGCCCCGGGCCTGCTCGACCGCCGCCTCGATCGCGGGCGGCTGGGGCCCTCCATCGAGGGTCGTCAGCGCGATCAGGCGCTGTCGCGGGCGCTCGCGCGGCTCGGCCAGCAGCGCAGCGTAGGCGGCCGCACGCGCCGCGCGCCGCGGGTCGCCCGCCGAGAGCGCGCTCGTTTCCAGCCGCCCTGCGTCAGGCGTTTCGGCCAAGGCCAGCTGCGCTTCGGCGTCGATGGCGTCGACCGCGAAACCGAGCCGGCGCGCATCGGGCGGAGGCGATGCGTCGACCTCGCTGTCGATGCGCAGGCAGGCGCCCAGCGGGTGGGCCGTAGCGCCGACTCGCCGCAGCTTGAGGCCAGCGCCGAGGGCGGCCAGGCGCGCGGCCAGGGCGCCCTGCGCGTCGCCCAGGCGCTCGGCCGCACCGAGCGCGCGGTTGGCGTCGCCCAGCGTGAACGCCACCGACAGCGTCGCCCTCTCGCCGCGCAGCACTTGAGTGGCGCTGCGCTCGGGCAGGATGGAGCGCACCGGGCCGAGCTCCGGCCAATCCGGACCGTCCCCGAGCGCGTCCGCCACGGCTGCGGCGCTCTGCTCACTACCCACGATCGATAGCGCCGCTCGATCGCGGGCGAACGTGGCCACGCGCTCGCGCTCCAGCTCGGCTGCGCTCGCTGCGCGGCCCCGTCCGCTCAGCTCCGCCGAGCATTGCGCAATGGCGCTCGGCGCGGCGCGCTCGAGCTCGGGGCCAGGCGAGCGCGGCGTGAGCTCGGCAGCGGCGACTGGCCGCGTGAGCGCTTGCAGCAGCGCGGTCGTCGCGGCGCCTGCGCCGTCGGGCGGCGCGGCGAGCACGGTGAGCTCGAAGCCGAGGCCGTGAGCCACCAGCTGCGTGTGAAAGCCCGCGCGCGCCAGGCGCTCGCTCAGCAGCTTGCCCAGCTCGGCGTGTAGCTCGGCCGACTCGGCAGCGAGCGAGGCGAAGCCGAGCGCGGCTTCGGGGTCGCCGTCGCGCTCGATGATGGCCAGCGGCGGACGATCGGAGAGTGAGCGTTGCTCGATGCGCCCGGCCGGAGCGCTCGGACTACCGGCGTAGCCGCCGCTCGGCGGCGGAGGCGAGCCGCAGCCCAAAAGCGGGGCAAGTCCCAGCGCGAGGGTGATGCGTTGCCACCTGAGCTTTCGGGGGACACGCAGCACTCGGTCGGTTTAACCCGGCCTAGCGCGCGGGCGCAACCGACCGCGTCGGTAGCGGCCCCTACCCTCACGCCACGTCGGCCGGCGCGGCAACGATTTCGCTCAGCTTGCGCTGAATCTTGTGCTTCTTCGAGTACACAGTCTTGACGCTGATGCCGAGTCGCTCGGCCACGTGTTCGGGGCTCAGCCCGTCGCCGTAGTACAGCGCCACGAACTGGCGATCCTTGTCGCTGAACTCCGCCAGCAGCGCGCGCACCAGCTCGGCGCGCTCGCTCAAGAGCGCGCTCTCGCACGGGTCCTGCTGCTCGCTGCACAGGGCTTCGGCCTCGGTCAAGCCGACCGCGTTGGGCTCGCGGCGCACGCTGCGCAGGTAGTCGTAGGCGCAGTGCGTGGCCAGCATGCCCAGCCAGGTGCCCAGCTTGTTGCCGCGGCTCGGCTCGAAGCTGCGCAGCTTGTGCTTGTCGTTCGCCAGCAGCTTCAGCGAGAAGGTGGCGTAGATCTCTTCCACCGCGTCGGCGCTGATTCGCCGCGCGAAGCGAGCGACCACGCGCTGGATGCAGCTGATGACCAGGCGCGAGTAGCGCTGGTTCAGCTCGCGCCAGGCGCGGCTGTCACTGGCGAGCAGGCCGTCGAGTAGCTCGGCCTCGGACCACGCGCTCGGCGCGACGCTCACGACCGGGGTCGATGGGGCGGGCTGAACGAACGGGGCAGACTTGACGGCAACGGGGGACCACATGGGAAGGCTCCTTTTCGCGGGCAATGCCGCGGACGAGGAGCTGTTCTGCAGCTGCCGTGCCGAAGTTATTTTATAATAATTACAGGTAGTTACAAACTGACCCAGGGGGTGTAACAGGTGACGCGTGACGCGTCACGATACGCCGGCTCCTAGCTCATATTACGGCTGTGTTACGGCGCTTCTCCCTGTGTCAGGCTCTGACAAGGTGCCTCCGCGACTCAAAGCCTGGCTGCTGCTGACTCTCGCGATGCTCAAGTCGCTCGTCTTGCGGCTGTTCGGCCGCGGCGGAGGCATCGCGGCGTTTCGCCGGGCCTACGACGCCGATGGCTTGCCGCCGGTCACGCCCGACGAGCGCGCCGAATTCGCCACCTTCGGCCGCTGCCTGGCCTGCGGCATCTGCGACCGCGGTGAGAGCGAGCGCATCGCGGCCTCCGGCGGCGCCTACCGCGGCGTGATGTCGCTCATGCTCTCGGCCTCGCGCAGCATGCCCGAGTTCCGCGCCGCCGCTTACAGCCTCAGCTTCGTCACCGACGAAGCGCTCGCCGAAAAGGAACCGCTCTGCCCCGCGCGCGTCCCCATGCGCCGCATCGCCGCCTTCCTGCGCGCCAAAGCCGACGAAGTCGGCGGCCCCTGGCCGTTGCCGCCCCGCACGGAGTCGCTGCCGCCTGGTCCGATTCGTCCCGCTTAGCCAGCACGCACTGCAAATCGCAAGAACCAGCCAGCGCCAGTTCGCCTGCGGCCGGGACGCCGCGTTCCCGTCGCTTCCCCTTGATACTGCTGAACGGCCGAAAATCACGCCAGAAAATGA
>DATDEV010000157.1:0-5042 GCA_036522995.1 Polyangiaceae bacterium | reverse complement strand
ACTCACGGGTACTGCTTCAGTTTGGTTCGGCCTGGCGTTCAGGCTCGCCACCTTCGCCGTCCCAAGTCCGCTCAGTGCCCGAGCCCGCGCACTGAGCGCAAGTTCGGACCGCCTTCTAGGGCTCCGGCTCGGCTCCGCCGGCGCGTCCGTAGTGCGGCACGACGTCCGGGTCGCCGGGTGCGAAGTCCGAGATGAATTCCCGCCGACTCCTCGAATAGTACAAACATCCGAGCTCGGCCGGAGGCCGTGACGCGCTGAACGTTTCGGCCTGATCGAGGGCTTCGAGCCAGCGGTGCTTGAGCGCCACCACGTCGGGTTGCTCGCGCAGCCGGAGTCGCGCCATATCCTCAGGACGGTTCTTGCCTCGCCTGCGCAGCAGCGTCAGCAACAGTGGCGGAGTAAAGCCCGGATCCTTCCCGGCGCCCGCCCAGCACAGCGCGCCAAGCGACAGGATGCTGCGGTGCGCGAACAGGATATCCAAGAAGTCCCGAGGTTCGTCGCGCCCGACCAATGCCAGCAGCTTATTAATCGCCAGATCAATCGGGTGAAGGACGTAGCCGGCAATGGCGTGCTGGAGTGGCGGTAAGAAGCGCCAGGCCGAATCGTGGGCCCAGTCCACCTTGGTCGCATCCTGAGCTTTGGTGACGACGGCACGCGCGAAACCGGCTTGCTGCAGGTTGACCTCGACGACGAAGCCGTTCGCCTCCAGCCGAGCCCGATCCGCCGCGAATGCTGACGCCACGCGCTCCACCGAGTCTTGAAAATAGTCCAGGTCGTTGCTGTAACGCTGAGACGTGGGAGCGATGTGCAGCGCGGCGCCGCCGGCGAGGTAGCTATCGGGGCTGCGGTCGGCAGCCAGCAGCGAGGCGATCTGCTCTTGAAATGGCGTTAGCGGCATAGCTTGGCCCCGATTTCCCAGCCTGCGCGGCCGCCGTGAGTCATGAGTTGCTTAGCCACCCACGGCACGTCCAGCGACGTGATTGGGTAATTGGGCTCGAAGGACCAAAAGCAAAGTGCATGGAAGCGCTGAAACGCCCGACGCGCTTCGCGCACTTTCACCATCTCACGCGCGGTTGCGGCACTCAGCGCGCGGCGACTCGATCGGCCACCACGGCGGCCGATCGATTGCAGGTACTGGCGCACGTTCGAGTCCACCCGCATAACGTAAGCTGCTTACGATAAATGTCAAAATAATTCTGATACTTACACGTGCGATTACCGCTAGCAGTGGACAACCGACCCGGCCGCATCAATCCCGTTCGGGTCGGCTTCGACGCCTTGGCTCACAGCTCGCCGGACAGGCTCAAGAAGGCTCCGTTGCCCTTCAGGCGCAGCGACGTGCGGTACTTTTGATACTGGTTCAGCGTGGGATCCTGCTGCCAGATGCGAGTCAGGTTGTCGGCCGGGTGATCCATCAGCACCGCGTCGCCGAGCATGACCGCGCCGCCCAGCATGCCGGCGCTCCAGCCCAGGCGGCTGCCCATGCGGTCGCCCTCGCCGTCAGCGGCGAGCTCGGCCAGGACCAGCCCAGTGGCGCAGCCGACGATCACGATGCCGCCGATGATGCCCTGGGCCATGCGCTCCTGCCGGCGCGTCTCGGCCAGCTGCCTTATCACGTCGTCGGCCCGCGCGAACGCCTGCGTCGCATCCTCTCCGGCACGGATGCTCTGCCTGAAGTCGCCTGCGGCCCGCTCGGCCTTGGTCGGGACCGCCAGAGAGACGCCACTGCCGATCGTGAACAGCGACCCCAGTCCGAGCAGCGTGCCGCCCAGCACGCGCGCCTCGGTTTTCTCCGACGTGCTCATGTCGTCGTCGACATCCAGTAGCCCGATGCCCGCACCGCCGAGCAGCAGACCGGCGCCCAGGCCTCCAATCGACTCGCTGATGCGCTGACCGCGCGCGGCGGATGCGAATTGGTCGAGTAGCAGCTCCATGCGCCGCGTGTCTTCGGTCGAAACGCCGTACACGGCGGGTGGCAGCCGCGCCTGCGTAGCCTGGTATTGAGCCAGCGCCTGCGGGCCAAATGGCTGGGAGAAGAGCAGCCGGAAGGTCTCGTCTGGCCCGCGCGCCAGGGTCTTGGCTTCGACGGTTTGCAGCGCGGCGAGGGTCACGGCGCCGGGTAGGTCTGGAACGCCGTAGCGCTCGGGGCTCGCGCCCGCGGTAGCAGCCTGTGGCACGCTGCCGCTTATCGAAGCGCGCTCTAGCACCGAGCCACGTGCCCAGGCCTCCGGCAGCGCCAAGAGCAGCGGACGCGAGCGTTCGCTGTGTGCGTCCAGCAGCGGCACGCCATTCGCGTCGCGCAGCCTGACGCGCAGCGCGCCCGCGTCACTCAGCTCGAAGCGCCGCACCGAGCTCATGCTCTGCAAGCTCGCGATGGCGACACTGTCTTTTGCGCCTGGGCCACGAGCATAGACGTGCGGACGCATGTTCGGATTTTTGACGTCTGCCGTCGCCGTCGCCACGAAGGCCGCAAGCTCGAGGTAGCTCACGGCTCCATCGCCGTTGGCGTCTGCACCGCCCAAGAGCCCCGAACGCACCACGTGGCTGAAGATGCCCGACTGGATCTCGGACCACTCGAACGCCTCGCCGTCGGCGCTGGTGGACAAAAACACGCCCACGTTGCTCAGCCCCGTAGCCAGTGACCGAGCCGCGTCCTCGGACGTAGCGAAATGCCGCCCCCCCGGCTTGCGCACTCCCAGCATGAAGAAGGAGTTGCAGCTGTCGAGGATCACGTGGGCTCGCGTAAACGGAATCCGCCGCAGCCAGGCGGTCAGGTCCCGCGCTCGAAAGCGAGCGTCGGCCAGCTCGATGTAGCCCTCGCCCTCGGCCACGTCGCCATGACCGGCGAAGATGAAATAGACCTCGGTTTCGTGGCCGGCTGCATTCGCCGCCAGCACTTCGTCGGCCAGGCGCTGCCCCACGGCCGTCAGGCTGTTCAGGCTGGGACGGGTCGCGCGCAAGCTCGTGACGGGGAACAACCGCTCGGTGTCGCGGTCGAGCTCGGTCAGCAGCGACACCCGCCCCGGGGCGATGGTGGCCAGAATCTCGTAGTAGCGGGCCGCGTCGTCGTCCGCGTAACGCAGCTCCGGACGCCGCTTACCCAAGCTCTTATTGTTGCCGATGACGACAGCGAAGCTGAGGCGCGTGGGCGCCTGCTGCGTGGCGGCCGGCGCCTGCTGCGCCTGGGCGGCGCGTGGCGAGCCAACGACCACCAGCCAGGCGCAAGCGCAGCAGCAAGTGAGCCAGAGGCCGATACCTTTGAGCGTGATCATGGCTGGGGCTCGGCGGCGACCTCCAGCAAGAACTGCCGCACCTCCGCGCGCGGAAAGCGTCTCATCAGCTGTTCGGTAGCAAGCTGCGAAGCGGGCGTCGCTTCGATATCCGAGACATGCAGCGGCGCGTGGCTGATCACGGCCACGACTCGCAGCGGCCCGGGTGAAAGCTCATCGAAAACGACAGCGCTCGGCAGCAGCTGCTCCTGCTTCGACGGCGCCACTGTCGCAGCCTGCGGATCCGAGCCAGCCGACGTGAACTCGGGCGCAATCCAGTGCACCTCCTGCTTCGAATCGACGGCGAATAGCAGCAGGTAGGCACGTTCGCTGGCCAAGTTGCGCAGCCCGGCCGTGAGGGCCGCGCGACTGCCGATGCGACTTCCGGCCCCGAGCAGGCTGAGTGCCCGCTGCTGCTGCTGATACAGCTGCACCCCCACGTCGCGCGACAGCGACGCTGGTTCGTGAGCTCCCCTGGCCGCGAGCTCCTGGCTCGGCTGGCCTTCCGGCGGAGTGCGCGTCGCGGCCACCAGCAGCGCCACCCCGGCGGCCGACGCCACCAGCGCGGCGGCCCATGCCGGCCAGCGCGGCTGGCGAAGCGACGCTGGCGCTGCGTCCAGCCGCTTCATCACGCTGGCCACGTGGTCCGCCAGGTCCAACGCGGGCCTGGGCACCGGCGCTGCCACGTCGCAGGTCAGCTCGGTCAGCGAGATGACCTGCTCCGCGCAATCGCCGCAGAGCTCGAGGTGCTTCTCGATCCGCTGCAGCTGCTCGGGCGACAAATCCGCATCCGCAAAGCTCACGAGGTCAGCAGGGCTGGGGCATCGATCCTTGGTCATGACTCCTCCGCAAGCTTCTCTTTGAGCGCTTTGAGCCCGTGGTGGACCCGCGAACGCAACGTCGATTCTCCCGTGCCCACGACGCTCGCAATCGCATCGTAGCGGAGGTTCTCCGCGTAGCGCAGGAGCAGCGCTTCACGCAGCTGCAGCGGCAATTCGGCTAGTGCCTGGCGCACCCGCCGCCGTCGCTCCTCGACCAGCAGCGCTTCGAGCTGGCCCGCGGAAGGAGCCGCGTCATCGACCCCTAGCTCGTGCGCGTGGGACGACGCCACCTTGCGGCGGCGAAGGTCGTTGCGGCAATGATTGCGCGCCACCGTGATCAGCCAGGACACGAAGCCGCCGCCACTGTCCTTGCGGTACTTCCCTCGCCCTTGCCAAACCAGCACCCAGGTGTCCTGGGCGAGCTCCTGCCCCAGCTGCGCATCATTGACGAAGCGGCTGCAAAGACCGACCACCCGCTCGGCGTACCGCTCCACCAGCACCGCAAAGGCGCTGCGCAGCCCCGCCCGCGCCAGCTCCATCAGCTCGTCATCGCTGCGAGATCTGAGGGTGTCCTGCTCTGGATCGGGCGCTCTTACCAGACGTGGAAACGCCATTTCACTGGTAGAACACCTTCACGAGGCCAGCGTTGAACGCAATCTCAAAAATCGGCCGGGCGGCCCTGGGGGGTATCGGGCGTCAGCGACTGCCGCTCGGTCACCCCAGCGGCAGCGCCGTTGCGGCTCGGCGCGACGGCAGCCCCAGCTTGCGCAGCAGCGTCGCCACCTGGTTGGCGACCGTGTGCGGTGAGGAGCGGCGCCGGCGCGCGATTTGAGCGTTGGTGAGGCCCTCGCGCACGAGCGCCAGCACGCCCGCCTCGGCTTCGGTCAGCTGCGCCGTGGTCGCGCTCGCGGCATCGACACGCAGCAGCCGGGCCGCGAGCTGAACCACCGCC
>DATDEV010000156.1:0-4098 GCA_036522995.1 Polyangiaceae bacterium | reverse complement strand
GGGAGCGGGCGCTGGTTCGGGCTCGGGCAGCTCGGCGCGGAGCGCTTCGGTCGCCAGGTCCGGGCTCGGCGTCGGCCCGGGTTCCGGATCGGCAGCGCCGCGCAGCTCGCGGGCGGGCTCGGCGGCCAGCTCGGCCGGGGCAGCGGGCATTGGCTCGGCGGCCAGCGCCGATTCGAGCGGCGACTTGCCCAGCTGCGAAAAGGCGTAGGTCAAGGCCGCCATGCCGAGCCAATAAGCGACGGCCGGCACGGTCAGCGGCGGCAGGCGCCAGCGCTTGCGCGCTTTGGCGACGGGCTCGTCGCGAAGCACGAGGCGAGGCCGGATGTCGAGCCGCACAGCCATGAGGCGGCGCATCGTGCAACGCGTCGGCGCATGTTACAACCCCTGTCGCTTTGGCTCGAATTGCGGCTCTCTTCGACATGGATCGCACGCTCCTGCGCGTGGACTCAGCACGCCTTTACACCCAGTACCGGCGCGATCTCGGCGAAGCCAGCTGGATGGACGCGCTGCGCGTCGCGCTATGGGCGACCCAGTACACGCTGGGCGTGATCGACGCACCCAAGGTGGCGCGCAAGGCGCTGGAGGGCTTCAAGGGCCGTGAAGAGGCATGGCTGGTGAAGAGTTGTGCGGAGTGGTTCCCCCAGTACGTGCTGCCAGAGTTACAGCGCGCGGGCCGCGCTGCAGTGCAGCGTCACCGAGAGCGGGGTGACTTCGTGGCCATCGTTACCGGGGCGACGCGCTACGTCGCCGAGCCGGTCGCGGCGGAGCTCGGTATCCCCAACGTGATTTGCTCGGAGCTGGAGGTGGACATCGAAGGCCGCTTCACTGGCTCCGTGGTCGAGCCGCTGTGCTACGGCCTGGGCAAGGTGGAGCGCACGAGCCGCATCGCCGAGCGCGAAGGTTTCAACATCGAAGAATCCTTCTTCTACAGCGACAGCATCACCGACCTGCCTCTGCTGCAGGTGGTCAAGGCGCCGGTCGTCATCAACCCCGATCGCCGCCTGCGCAAGATCGCCAAGCAGCGCGGTTGGCCGATCGAAGCCTGGTAGCCGCTCACTTGCGCGGGGGCAGCGCCGCCCCCCGCAAGCGAATAGCCCAGGTCAGCTGCGCGAGGTTCTTGAGCACGCCCGGCACGCGTTTGAGCAGGTTGATGCTCGGCGGTCGCTTCTCGAGCACGCGCACCGGCAGCTCGATCACGCGCAGCGGCTCGCGGTAGGCGCGGATCACCAGCTCGCTGGCGAACACGTCCCGATCCACCTGACAGGCTTCGACGAGCGGCAGCAGGCGCGCGCGACGAAAGGCCTTCAATCCGTGGGTATCGGTGCCTCGAAAGTCGAACAGTAGGCGCAGCACCGCCGTGTACAGCTGACTCATGGCGTGGCGCAGGCGAGGTCGCTCGTCGCGGGCTCCACCGATCAGCTTGGAGCCGATCACCAGCTCTGCCTGGTCGGTGCGCAGCAGCTCCAGGGCGCGCAGCTGAAAATCGACATCGCACAGGTCGATCTCGTCGCACATCACCCAGGTGCCGCGCGCGGCGATGATGCCGGTGCGCAGCGCCTGGCCGTAGTTCGGCGTTGGGGTCTGCACCAGTCGCACCTCGGGGTGGCGCTCGCTCAGCTCGCGTGCGACCGCGGCGGTGGCGTCACGAGAGCCATTTTCGGCCAGAATGATCTCGTAGCTCAGGCCGTGAGGCTCGAGCCTTTCGCACAGGTCGACGACCGCCGCGTGCAGGATGGCCTCTTCGTCGTAAACCGGGATGACGAAGGAAATTTCCGGTGCTTCACTCATGCCGAGCGTCCGAGCAGTCGCTGCGCCAGCTGCGCTGCGTCGCGCCCCATGAGCAGCGCGTCCTCCATCGACGAGTAGTTCCAGGCGCCGTAGCGACCGCTGCTGATCACGCGCTGCTCGCTGAGGTAGGGCTCGATCACGTCGAGCGCCTCTCGATACTGGTGATCGTAAATCACGTAGGCAGGCTCGATAGAGCGCAGCCGCCACAGCTCGATGTCATCCGCGCTCTTGAGCAGCCCGAGCTCGCGGAGGCCGCTCACCACGCTTTCGAGGGCGCGCTCCGGGCTCGGTGCGCGGCGATCTGCCAGCTCCACGTACAGGCTGGATTTGCCCGGCGGAGCCAGCTTGTCGCTGAAGTGGCTGTAGCAGCCCACGCGGTAGAATGGATACTTGTCCTCCGGCACGTAGATCCAGTGGTACGGATTCGGATTGGGCACGCGCAGGCCCAGGTCGAAGTAATGAAGGTGGGTCGAGCGCAGTCGGCTGCCCGCGTCCAGCACCGACGCGGGCAGCGGCGTGAGCAAACGCAGCAGGCTGGGCAGCGGGATGGTGCTGAGCAGGACGTCGAACTCGAGCTCTTCGTCGCCGATCAGGGCCACCCGTCGCTCGAGATCGATGCGCTGCGGGCCGCGCCCGAGCTCGAGCGGTGTTCGGGCAGCGAGCGCCTCCGAGAACGTGCCGATGCCCCGCTCCGGATACAGAAAATGCGTGTTGTAGCCGAGCTCCGGCGGGCGCGCGCCGAGCGCCCCGCGCAGCACGTCCTCGAGCGAGGGCAGGGGCACGAAGCGCTGGCACCACTCGCTGGTGATCTCGCGCGCCGGCACGCCCCACAGTCGCGAGTTGTAGGGCAGCATGAAGTGCTTGCTGATGCCGGGCCCGAAGCGCGCCAAGCAAAACTCTTCGAAGTTGCCGGGTGACGGCCCACCGCTTTTGAAATGCGCTTGCACGAAGCCGGCGACGCACTCGTAAGCCACCTCGGTTGGCAGCCCGTAGGTGTTGGCTTGAAACGGGTAGCGCGTGTACACCCCGTGCGAAAACACGGCGCTGCGCCGCTCCAGCCGCCGGTACTGCGCGGCTGGCAACAGCTCGCTCGCCAGCGCTTGCATCTCCGGGTCGCGCAGGTGCAGCAGGTGGCCCGTGCGATCGAAGCGGAAGCCCTGCTCCTCGACGGTGATCGCGTGCCCGCCCGGCACGGCCTCGCGCTCGAGCAGCCGGTGAGCCACGCTCGCCCGGCCCAGGTACAGGCTGCTCGAGAGCCCGGTCAGGCCTCCGCCCAACACCAGTACCGACGCTCGCTCGGCCATGTCAGTGCGCGGCGTTCCAATCCCGGGCGTGCCCGACCGAAACTTCGAGCGGCACCGACAGGGGGTAAGCGCCTTCCATGGCCGCCTTGATCGCGCGCTGGGCGTCCTCCACCTCGGCGTCCGGCACCTCGAATACGAGCTCGTCGTGGACCGAGAGCACCATGCGCGCGCCGGGCGTCGGGGGCTTGCGTAGCGAAAGCATGGCCAGCTTCAGGATGTCGGCGGCGGTGCCCTGGATCGGCATGTTCATCGCGATGCGCTCGGCCGCCAGGCGCTCGGCGCGGTTGGCGCTGCGAATGTTGGGCAAGAGTCGGTGTCGGCCGAGCATGCTGCGCACTGCCTCGCCCGCGCGCGCCCGCTCCAGCGTGGCGGTCATGAACGTGCGCACGCCGTGGTAGCGGCGGAAGTAGGCGGCGATGAAGTTGGAGGCCTCGATGCGCGGGATGCCGAGCGCCTTGGCCAGCCCGCTGTCACCCTGCCCGTAGATCACGCCGAAGTTGACGGCCTTGGCGCGGGTGCGCATCTCGCGCGTCACGTCCTCCAGCTTGACCTCGAAAACCTCCATCGCCGTCCTGGTGTGCACGTCCTGGCCCGTGCGGAAGGAATCGCATAGCAGCTCGTCTTGCGACAAGTGCGCCAGCACGCGCAGCTCGATCTGCGAGTAATCGGCGCTCACCAGCTGGTGCCCGGGTGCGGCCACGAACGCCGCGCGAATCTTGCGCCCCAGCTCGGTGCGGATCGGGATGTTCTGCAGGTTGGGGTCGGTGGAGGAGAGCCGGCCCGTCGCAGCCACTGCCTGCTCCCAGGAGCTGTGCACGCGGCCGGTCTTGGGATCCTTGAGCGCCGGTAGCGCGTCGATGTACGTGCCCTTGAGCTTGGAGATCTGGCGTAGCTCCAGGATCACGCGCGGCAATTCGTGTTTGTCGCTGAGCGACTCGAGCGTGTCGGCGTCGGTCGAGCGCGAGGTCTTGGTGCGCCTGAGCGGCTTGAGCCCGAGCTCGTCGAA
>DATDEV010000155.1:0-14577 GCA_036522995.1 Polyangiaceae bacterium | reverse complement strand
AAGGTAAGCTCGGCGTAGCCTTTTCGCATCTGTGTCTCGATCAGCGTCAGCATGTGCCCCCCACCGTGACACCGATCGGACTGCTTTAGTACTGGTGCCGAAGGTCGGGGTTGAACCGACACTCCATTGCTGGAAACGGATTTTGAGTCCGCCGCGTCTGCCAATTCCGCCACTTCGGCTTCGTGGGACGCGGTTCGTACTGCGGGCGGGGCGATCGGTCAAGCGCTTCCCGGCAGGAGACGCTCCGTGAGAGCATGCCTGCCGCGGTGAAGCAGTATTTCAATTGGCTCGGTGTTTTTGGGCTTCTAGCGGGCTGCGGCGGAGCCCCGTCGGCGCCTGCCGAGGGTCCGGTCGCGTCCCCGCCGAGCAGCGCGCTGGTCGCGGCCGGCCCGCAGCCTGCGCCCCCGCCCGCAGCGGCTGCTCCGCAGCCGGGGCAGGGAGCGCTGCTGGCGCCTGCGCCCGTGCAGCAGGTGAGCGCTTTCGGCAAGGTCATCGCCGTCGAACAGTGGCTCGAGCCGTGGTCTTTTCCGGCGCTCAGACCAGCTCGGTTTCCCAAACCCCAGCGCTACGAGCGCTGGCGACAGCTGAAGCAGATCAACGTCGGCTTCAGTCACCTGAGCATGGCCGAGCTGAGCGACGACGATCAATACCTGATGGTGGTCAGCGAGAACGAAGCCAAGCTGCGCATCTACCAGACAGCGAGCGGCAAGCTGCTTTCGAGTAGCGAGGTGACGGGCTACTCGCAGTTCGGGCGCGGCACCTTCATGTGGCAGCCCGGGCCTTGGCTGCAGCCGTCGGTGATCTTCGCGAACGACGGCGGCATCCGGGCCATCGATCCACCGACGGGCGTCACGCTGTCCCAGCTCTCGGAGGAATCCGCCTGGCAGCTGCGCGGCTCCGACAACGGCGCGGTGCTCGGCGCGAATCTGCCGAACATCGACAACCAGAGCTCGATCCTCGTCTTTTATGCCTGGCGTCCCGATGGCAAGACCCTGGTGCCAGCCCTGGCGCTGCGCTTTGCCGAGCGCGTGGATGGCTTCGATCTGTCCATGGACAACACGCTGCTCGCGGTCAGTCTTTACCCGTCGGACACGGTGCAGCTGCTCGACCTCAGAAGCCGGCGTTTGATGTGGAGCCAGCCGGCGCCCAAATACGTGAGCAGCGTGGACATCTCTCCGGACGGAACCTTGGTGGCGGTCGGTGGCGACGCGGTCGTCGTTTACGACTCCTGGGAGCCGACGAGGCAGTCGCGCTTCACCGACCTGGGCAACAACGTGCACCAGGTGCGCTTTTCGCCGACCGGGGACGCCCTCGCCGCTTCGGCCTACGACGGCAAGGCACGCATCCTCCAGCCCACCGCCGACGGTGCACCGCTGAAGCTGCTCAAGCTCTTGAAGCACACCGGCACGGCCAACGTCTACGCCGTCACCTTCAGCTCGACCGGCGACCGCCTGGTAACCTCGTCAGGCGACAAGACACTGCGCATCTGGGGCGAGTAGGCCCACAAACGCAGCCGTGCCCGTGTTCGACGGCTACTCACGGACCGTCGGGCACGGGCACGTTCACGTGTACGGGAGCGAGAGACGCGAGTCTTCAGACGCCGTTGACGATGAAGCTGCGCTCGTTCTTCTCGAAGAAGCCGACGATCTGGCGGGCGGCGGCCAGGCCGGCGTTGACGTTGGCTTCCTCGGTCTGCGCGCCCATCTTGGCGGGCGTGAGGTACACGCGCTTGTCGAACTTTTCCTTGAGCGCGGAGGCGGTGGCGTCGCTCGGCGCGATGTCGCTCACGAAGCGGAAATCAGGGCGCGCCTCGAATACCTCGAGCAGCTCGGCCTCGTTGATGACTTCCTTACGCGCGGTGTTGATCAGCGTGGCGCCCTTCGGCATCAGGGACAGAAGCTTCTTGCCGATGCTGCCCTTGGTCTCGGCGGTGGCCGGGATGTGCAGCGACAGGTACTGGCTCTTGCCGTAAAGGTCCTCGATCGACGAAGCAGCTTCGACGCCCGCGGCCGCGAACACTTCCGGCTTCACGAACGGGTCGAAGGCGTACACGGTCATGCCGAAGCCCTTGGCGACGGTGGCCACGGCGCGGCCGACCATGCCGAAGGCGTGCAGGCCGAGCGTCTTGCCGCGCAGCTCGCTGCCGGTCTTGCCGTCGAACTTGCCGCGAGCCAGGTACACCAGCATGCCGAACACCAGCTCGGCGACCGCGTTGGCGTTCTGGCCGGGCGTGTTCATGACGGCGATGTTCTTGGCCTTGGCGGCCGCGGTGTCGATGTTGTCGTAGCCGGCGCCCGCGCGCACCGCGAGCTTGAGGTTCTTGGCGGCGTCGAGCACCTCGGTATCGATGATGTCGCTGCGGAAGATCACCGCGTCCGCACTGGCGATGGCTTCGATGAGCGGGCCTTTGCCCTTGTAGCTCTCGAGCACGTTGGCGGTGTAGCCGGCCTCTTTGATGATGGCGACGACCTGGTCGCGGGCGCTGGCGGAAAAGGGCTTTTCGGTGGCGAGCAGTACTGTTTTGGACACTCAGGACCTCGGTGGTTGGCGCGGCGACTTGCCGGCGAAAAAGCTCCGCAGCTTTAGTCTCGGCCGGGGCACGAGGCAAGCCGCGCCGAATTTCAGCGTTTTGACAGCACCACCACCACGTCGTCCAGCTCGTACAGCTCCCGCGAGGTGTCGCCCGCCGAGAGGTAGGGGGCGCGCGCGAAGCATTCCAGCGTCAAGCCGAGCGGCAGCAAATCGCGTTCGATGAAGCGGCGAGCGCCGTCCTCCCAGGTGCCGCCCGCGCCGGGCGCGCACTCCAAGCGCTCGAGCGGCTCCGGCGTGCGCGGGCCGGCGAAGTAAAAAGGCCGGTAGGGCAGGGCCAGCGCGACCACGAAGCGCCCGCCCGGCGTCAGCGCGGCCAGGCAATGCCTGAGCAGGGCTTTCGGGCGCTCACAGCGATCCAGCACGTTGAGCAGCGACACGGTATCGAACGGCTCCGTCGTGAGAGGCGTCGTCGACAGATCGAGCTGGTGGCAGCGGAAGCCGCGCCGCTCGAGCCGCTTGACCATGCCGCGCGACACCTCGGTAGTCTCGACCTCGTCGAAGCTTTCGGCCAGCACGGCCGTCACGTCGCCGGAGCCAGCGCCGACGTCCAGCAGCCTGCCGCCAGGTCGTCCGCCCAGCAGGTTGAGCCAGGCGCCGCGCGGGAGCAGCTGCATGCGATACATCCCCGTCAGGGCGTTGGCGTCGAAGTCGGACAGGTACAGGCGCGCCAGCCGCTGCGCATAGGTTCGCAGCAGGCCGTGGCGGTGGCGCGTGAGCGCCGCGACCTCGTTCAGCCATTCGCCGTCTACGGCGAGCGTGCGAAAACGCTCGGCGAAGCTGCCGAGCCGCTGCGTTTGTGCAGCGGTGACGAGCTTGGCGATGCCGCGACTCATGCCGGGCGCCGTGCCAAGTGCCGAGCTCGCCGACTCAGCTCGGCGAAGGGGCCGGTGATGGCGAGCGTGAGTCCGTCGAGCTGCAGGTTGACGAAGATGGCGTCGCCGCTCGGCGACCCGCAAATGCCGGCAAACTCTCCGTTGCTCTTGGCATTTCGGGCCAGGTCGTAGACGCGCCCTTCGGGGCTGATTCCGCGCAGGTATTGCTCGCCGGAGCCGTCCTCGCCGAGTCGCAGGTCACCCCAGGGCGCCATGTAGATGTTGTCGGGCATGTCCAGCACGCTGGGGCCGGGCGACCCGGCGAATAGCTCTAGCCGGTCGTCGCCTTCGCGCTTGCCCAGCGTCAGCTTGAAGACCTGCCCGCAGCCCTGGCGACCACCCGAGGTGCAGCACACGTAAGCCGCCCCGTCCGCCATCACCATACCTTCGCCGCGGCAGAACCGCGCTGCGCCTGCCGCGGCGGCTTGCCGGCGCACACTGTCGTCGCTGGGCTCGGGGTTCGGGATGTCGACCCAGTCCACCTTCAAGCGCAAGCCGTGATCGAGGTCGCGCGCCGTGTCGAAGCCGGGTACGCCCGGGACGCGCAGCGCCTGGAGCTTGCCCGAGGTGTGGGGCTGGCCCGGATCGCGCGGTCGATAGCGGTAGAGGCAGCCGTCGTTGCGATCTTCGGTCAGGTAGACGGTCGAAGTCGCGCCGTCCACGCAGGCTGCTTCGTGATTGAAACGGCCGTAGCCCGCCAGCCGCTCGGCAGGTGCCGTGCGCGCCGCGTCAGTGCGGCAGCGGAACACGTAGCCGTGGCCAGCGTCGACGCTCTCCTCACAGCTGAGCCAGCCCCAGGGGCTGCGCCCACCCGAGCAATTGCGCAGCGTCCCGCACAGCACACGATTGCTGGAGATGCGGGTGAGTGTCTTGGCGTCGAGCACCAGGCGCGTGACGCCGCCACCCGCGCTCGGGTCGAACGACTCGGCCGGGGCCGCGGCGTAGCCGGCTTCAGAGAAGCCGCGGCCGAGCTCGTGATTGCGCATCAGGATCAGCGTCCCGCCGGGGCCGGAAAAGCAGCCCATGCCGTCGGGCCGAGCGGGCACGCTCAAGCCGTCGGTCATGGGCTCGTACGCGCGCTCCAGGATCTCGTAGCTGAAGCCCGGCGGCAGATCCAAGACGCGCGCAGGATCGGCGACGAGCGGCCCGCCGTCCGCCAAGGCTTCGCGCCGGAACAGGAACGCCAGCGGTGACGCCACCACCGCGGCGGCTCCCGCCGCTTGCAGCATCGTGCGTCGCGTGACCGCCATATGACCAACTGTCCCAAACACCGGGCGGCTCGTCAAAGGCGCGCGTTGGGGCTGGGGCCCCAACGATCCACGAGACCGGGCGGCTCGTCAAAGGCGCCTCGCCACGGCCCCGGGCGCCCTCCCGGCCGGGTGCGCGGCGCGGGTCTTCGTCATTGACAGCGGCCGTCAAACTCTCGAAATTCCCGGTCCGTTACTGAACACGCTCGTTTCGACGACAAAGGAGACCAGAGATGGCATTCGAACTTCCGCCGCTGCCGTTCGCCAAGAACGCGCTCGAGCCGGTGATGAAATCAGAGACCTTCGACTACCACTACGAGAAGCATCACAAGGCTTACGTCACCAAGCTCAATCAGCTGCTCGAAGGTAAGCCGGAAGCGTCGAAGAGTCTGGTCGAGGTCATCAAGACCAGCACCGGCGGCGTCTTCAACAACGCGGCTCAGGTGTGGAACCACACCTTCTTCTGGGACAGCCTCAAGCCGAGTGGCGGTGGCGCACCGCCGAGCGGTGACGTGGCCGACCTGATCAACGGCCTGGGCGGCTGGGACAAGTTCCGCAGCGACTTCATCGCTGCCGGCATGGGCCGCTTCGGCTCCGGCTGGGCTTGGCTCGTGCTCGACGGCGGCAAGGGCAAGATCATGGATACGCCCAACGCCGAGACGCCGCTCACCACCAGCGCGATCCCGCTCGTCACGTGCGATGTGTGGGAGCACGCCTACTACATCGACCACCGCAACAATCGTCAGGCGTTTCTAGAAGCGTTCTGCGACAAGCTGCTCAACTGGGACTTCGTCGCGAAGAACCTCGCGGCCGCCAAGTAGAGCGAGCGAGAGAACAGGAAGGGGGGAAGATTGGAAGGCGAGAGAAATGAATTGTGCGCGCGCAGCGCGCGCACAATTGCCCTTCCTAACTTCCACCCTTCCTGTTGATCCCCTCTCGAGCCGTCAGGCGTTGAGGTTGGCCGGGGCGACCTGGGTCTTGACCGGGAGGATCGGCGCCCAGGTCAAGCGGGAGAGCCGCGCGTCGTCGATGATCATGCCGCGGTCGCTGAAGCTCAGTTGATTCTCGGTGCCGTCCTCGCGCCACTCGCCGACGAACAGGATGCCCTGGCCCTTCTCGTTGTACCCGAGCTGGACGATAGCGTTCTTCAGCCAGCGGCCGCCGCCGTCGAACTCGACGGCTTCCGGCAGGGTGTAGAAGCCCTCGCTCGGCAGCTGCTTCAGCGTCTTGGCCCAGGTGGGCGAGCGCAGCGGCGTCGTGGGCTCACCCCAGAACCAGCGGTTGCGTCGATTCTCGCCGGGGCGAACCACGAACTTTACGCCGCCGTTGGCGGGTTGCCCGACGTACACGAGCACGCCAGCAGGGAAGGCGTCCTCGTGGCCCGGCATGGCTTGGGTGGTTCGGTAGAGGCCTGCGTCAGGGAGATCCAGCATGGGAGCCCGTTATTTACTCACCCGGCGCGGCGTATCAAGAAACATCGCGGTCACACGGCTTTTCACGTCTCGCTGCGCACGACTGCGATGGCGACGTCGCGCCCCAGGGCGGGCACGCGCCGGAGCGCCAAGCCGAAGTCCCGGCCCTCGATCTCCTGGGCAGCATCGACCACGGCCTCGCCGGTCGCGCGGCCCAATAGGCCGCTGGCTTTGATGGCTTTGGCAGTGACGTCGGGCGAGATGGGCGCTCCGTAGACCTCGGTGTCGACAACCACATACACGTAGACGAGCGCTTCCTTGCTTTGGCTGTCGCGCGCCTCCGATTTGACGGCGCTGCGCAACTGATTCTCCAGGCGATAGGCGTAGGCCGACCAAGACCAGCCGGTCGCGTAGAGGCCCGCGACCTCGGCGCCCTTCATGATCGGTGTCGCAGCGACCCACTGTCCGTCGCTGCGCCCTCGCACGCCTGCGGCTTCGGCCATGCTGCCGCGGCTCTCCGTATACGGTCCTGCGACGGCTGCCTTGAGCTCGCCGAACGCGGCAAACAAGTTCTTGCCCGCCAGCGCGTCGTGCTCGAGGTCACTCCTGAGGATGACGCCCTGCGTGCTCGCGACGAGGAAGAACGTGCTCTTGGCCGTGCGCAGGTCCCGCACCCGGTTCCGGGCCAGTTGCAGCGCCTCTTTCGCTGCCACTGCATCTTCGCCCGCTTTGCCTTCGGCAAAGTAGGCTTCGAGCTGCTTGGCGCCGAGCGGCAGGCCCTTCTGGACCTCGAGCACGTCCTCGTGAGCCGCCTTGGCCAGCAGCTCGACGTGGCCTCGTGCCTTCTGTTTGCTGACTTCGCTCGACTTCGTGCATCCAATAAGAAGCGCGAGCACTGCGAGCAGTGAGAACGAGCGCGAGAACGAGGACAAGACCAGCGCCCATGTAGGCAAACGTCGCATTCGCTCATCCTACGCGAATCGTCATCCGTCACAATTCTGAAACCAACCGTTGCAAGGCTGCACTGCAGACACCCCGATTCATCGGGAAATCACGCCCTCTCACCCTTCAGTTAGAAGCTCGTCCGGCTGGCGGCCCCCGTAATGGTCAAAACTTCGTCATCGCGTTTGCCGTTCACGACTCTTGGCGGGCGAGGCGTATGATGGCGCTGGTTAGGAGTGATCGCGGGGCCGAAGTCAGAACAGCGCTGCACCCACTAACGCTTGGGTGGCGACGTGGCCATGTGGGAAGGCGAGCGGGACGGACGACGGACGAGCGAGGCAGACGTTGGCGTGTTTTGCGCCGCCCTGCTAATGTCTAACGGTTAGGCGAAGTGGCCACTGGGGCCAGTAGAGGAAAAGTCTCTGTCACGAGTTAGCTCTCCTCAGAAGGGGTCGAATCAGCAGCCCCGTAGCAATCGGCTCTCCGATGCTCCTCCGCGGGCGGAAACACAAAGCTCCGGGCGCGATTCGTTCTTTTCATTTCGACGCCTGGTGTCGCCCGAAGATCTATCGGTCGTCTTTCAGCCGATCGTGGACATGCAGGACGGTCGGCTCTTCGCGCACGAGGCGCTGGTGCGCTGCTCGCAGCCGGAGCTCGCCAATCCGCTGGTGCTGTTCGAGCGCGCGGTAGAAGCGGGCTGTGTCGGTCGCCTCGGGCGCATGATCCGCGACATCGCGGTGCCCTTGTCTGGCTCGCGTCCGGTATTCATCAACGTGCATCCGCAGGAGCTACAGGAGGGCTGGCTGGTGCGGCCCGACGACCCCATCTACTCGCACGACGCCGAGATCTTCTTGGAGGTGACCGAGTCCGTGCCGCTTTCCCACTATGCGCTGTGCCTGAGCGTACTGCGCGAAGTGCGCGCGCGCGGGGGCATTCAGCTGGTGGTCGACGACTTGGGGGCCGGTTACTCCAACCTGCGCCGCATCGCCGATCTCGAGCCGCAGGTGGTCAAGCTCGATCGCGGCCTGATCATGGGCCTGGATCAGAATCCGCGGCAGCAGCAGCTGGTGACCAGCGTGGTGCGCCTGTGCAACGACCTCAACGCGTCGGTCGTCGCCGAAGGCATCGAAACCGAGGACGAGCTGTCGGCGCTACGCGACACCGGCGCCCATTACGGACAGGGCTACCTGTTCGCGCGGCCCGCCTACCCGATGCCCCCCGTGACGTGGCCACCGAGCGCGCGCCGGCCCAAGCTCGACACGCTGCCGAGCGAAGACTGAGCGCGCTCGGGGGCGTCGCCTTTAGAGCAACGCCTGGGCGTCCTCGAGCACGGCGTCCACGTGGCCGTCCACCCTGACCCCGCGGTAGGCCTTCTTGACCAGGCCGTCGGGGCCGATCAGAAAGCTGCTGCGCACGATGCCCATGTATTCCTTGCCGTAGTTTTGCTTCATGGCCCAGACGCCGTACGCCTGTGCGAGCTGCTTGTCGGGGTCGGAGAGCAACGTGAACGGTAGGCCGTACTTCTTGCCGAATTTGGCGTGGCTTTGCGGCGAGTCGGGGCTCACACCGAGCACGCGCAAACCGCGCTGCCCGAAGCGCGCGAAGTTGTCGCGAATGTCGCACGCCTCCTTGGTGCAGCCGGGCGTGTCGTCCTTCGGATAGAAGTACAGTAGGTAAGGTTTGCCGGCGAGCTCGCTCGAGCTCACGTGCTCGCCCTTCTCGTCCATCAAGTCGAAGTCGTGTGCCTTGCGGCCTGCATCGGAGTCGAGGAGCTTGCCCGCTGCCGCGGCTGCGACTTGCGCGACCTTGGTTGCCGCGCGTCGGACCGTCTTCATC
This sequence comes from Polyangiaceae bacterium, assembly GCA_036522995.1. Lineage (GTDB taxonomy): Bacteria > Myxococcota_A > Polyangia > Polyangiales > Polyangiaceae > PMG-095. The sequence continues at coordinate 5,676 of DATDEV010000155.1, read as the reverse complement.
AGCGAGTCCGCTGCGGGAGCGGCCTTCACCGGCTTGCCCGGCAGGGCAGCCTTGCTCGGTGCGGGCTTGGCTTTGGCAGCGGGCATGGCCTTGGCCTTCGGTGCAGGCTTGGCTTTGGCGGCGGGCTTGGCGGGCGACTTGGACTTGGGCTTCGACTTCTTCTTGGCAGCCATCGGTGCTCCTTCGCGGCCCTACTTCACCATGATCGTGCGAAGGCTCACCATGAAAAGCTCATTCGAGCCCGGCTGCTTGCCCCAAACGCTGACCTCGTAACGGCCCGCTTGTGGCTTCTTGCCCAGCCCGACCTCGATCGAGAAGCGCTGCCCCTCGACGCTCACTGGCTTGGGGGTCTTGAAACCTGCGGGAAAATACAGCGTTTCTGGCTCCGGGATCTTGTACACGCTGGTGGCGTTCAGCTCCTCCGAGCTCTTGGGGCGGGGCAGGTCGATGCGACCGATACCCACGCCGCCGAAGCGCAGCGGCTCGCGGATTTCGCCACTGAGCTTCAGATTGACGCCCCGCTCGGCCTGGCGAGGTAGCTCGCTGTAGTCCCCCCAATCGTCGACGAACTCCTGAGCCAGGCAGGGTTGATTGACGGCGCTCGGCTGCGCAAGGCCGATGCCGACGCGCACGTGCCCCGGCTTGAGGATGTTCTTGCGATGGCCGTCGTTGGGAGGGACCTCGTCCATGAACATCTTTTGGAGCTCCTCCAGCTTGGCGGGGTCGAAGCGCGGGCTGGGGTCGAGCTCCCGCTCGACGCCGTCGAACAAGCACGCGACGTTCTCTTGCACGAAGTCGCTGCCACCTGCCTCGGTGTAGCGCTGCTCGGGGACCGAGCCGTCACTACCCCAGTGAGCAGTGAAGCCGTGCTTGGCCATGTCGCGAGCGTGGCGCTCGGCACCACTCGAAGCGACGTCGTCGAGCTCCACCGCGTCGAGGCCCTGCGCGGCGCGGTCGCGGTTGATGAGCGACAGCATGTAGCTGACCGCCTCGGCGTTGCCGGCAGGCGCGCTGGGCCGGGACACCGGCTCGCCCGCGCCGCCGTGCTGCGCTGGGCCGCAAGCCACGATGGGAAGAACGAGCGCGAATAGCGCGAGTGCGCTGCGCAGGGCGGAAAGTGGCTCGGAGCGTGGGGGCGAGGGGGTCACGGCAGCAGCTAAGCGCGCTTTGTCAGAGCAGGCCAGCCCTGCGACGGGCGTACCAATGGGCGCCGATGCTGACAGCGGCGAGCAAGGCCCAAAGCCACGCCGGCAGCAGCGGCGCGCTCACGCGCTGACTGGCAACGCGCGTGGCGGGCGGGGCTTTCAGCGTGGCGACGTCGCGCGCCCCGAGGCTGACGCCGCCGGTCTGCTCCGCGATACGCTCGAGCAGCTGAGGGTCGGGCCGTGAGTCAGCAAACGCCGGCCCACCGCGCTCGCACGCGAAGTCGAAGCGCGCCGGCGGGGCGCTGCCGATGCGCACGGTGGCCGAGTAGCCGTCCTCGTCGAGCACGCCCAGCGGCACCGTGACCGTCTCGACACTGCCTTCCATGCGCAGCTGCTTTTCCGGCAGCGGCTGGCCACCCTTGCTGGTGAGCAGGCCCAGCGTGGGCTCACCGCGGAGGCCGCCCAGGCGCTGAAGCGTGACTTTGACGTCGACCGCCGCGCCCGGCAGCCGCGTGATGCTGAGCGCGACCGGCGCTCCGGCGCGGCACTCGTGAGTGAGCTCGAGGCGCGCCGACTCGTAGCGTGGGTCGCGCATCAACCAGCCGACCAGCCCCTCCCACAGCGCGCCGTACGCGCGGCCGGCGCCGCGCTCGCCCAGCTCGCTCCATTCGAGCAGGTGCGTGCCGTCCACGCCCAGCGCGATCGAACGGCCGTCGCCGCTCTCACCGAGCGATAGCATCGGCATCGCGCTCGCGCCGGCCCGGCGGTCCGGGTGCTCCCAAAGCACGATCGAGCCGGGGCGAGCCGGACCTAGCGTGCTGGAGCCCTGCATCAGCGGCAGGCGATCACCGAGCAGCTCACGCACGCCGCGGAGCGTGGGCGCGGCACGGCCGGCGTCGGTGATGCGCGGCTCGAAGGGCGCCATGTCGAAGGGTGGGCCTTGCTCGGGCAGCGTGATGGGCAGGACCTCGGCCAGCGGGCTGCCGGCATAGCCGCCGCCCATGAAGGCCGAGGGCCCGCCGACCATGATCAGCCCGCCACCGGCGCGCACGTAGCGGGCGAGCGCCGGCAGATGACGCTCGAGCTTGTACTCGACAGCGTCGATGTCCTGCAGGATCACGGCGTCGAACGACGGCAAGTGCTCGGTGAACAGCTCGTCTACGGGAAACGGAATCAGCGACAGCTCAGAGTCGTCGCTGACCTGGGTGGAGTCGGTGTTGGTGCGCAGGATGAAGAACGCGATCAGGTCGATCGATTCGTCGGCCTTGAGCCACATGCGCAGCGCGCGCACGTCGTAGGTGGGGCGTCCGGCAACGTGCAGCACGCGCACGCGCTCGCGCGTGACGTCGAAGGTCAGGATGCGCGTGTCGTTTTCCGGGACGCGATCACCGTCGGGTGCTTGCAGCTTGACGCGCACCAGTCGACGGCCCGCGCGATCGAGCGTGAAGGGCAGCTCGACGGTCGCGACGCCGCCTAGCACCTTGGCGCTGCCCTGCGCCAAAAGGGCGGGCGGCTCGCCGTGCAGCAACTCCTCGACCGTCACCGGTAGCTCGTTACAGGCGAGGCCGCCGGAGCAGCCGATGGTCAGCTCCAGCGCCAGCTTTTGATGGGCGACGGCGGCCCCAGCGGTGGCCGCGCGCCGGATGCTGGCATCGGGCGGAGAGCTCTCGGCCACGCGAATCGTGTTGATGGGTGCGCCGAGCCGCTCGCCCAGCGCGCGCAGCGCCTCGGGAGTCGAGCTTTCGCTGGGGCTGCTCAGCCGGCCGTCGCTGACCACGACGATCGACTTGGGGCGCTCCCCGGGCGCTTCCAGCAGGCCGCGCAGCGCGCTGGTGAGGTCGCTGTCGGTGGGTCGGGGGGCGGCGCTGTCGTCGTCCACGAGCGGAGCCGCTGGCCCTTCGCCGAAGCCCAAAACCTCGAGCCGGGACTGTTTCAGCTGCTTGCGCAAGTCGCCCAGCGCAGCCTGTGCCACGTCGTCGCGAGTGCGCTCCCCCGCCTTGAGACCCAGGCGCCACGAGCGGTCCATTAGCACGACGACCTTGGGGAACAGATCGGTGCCGCGCGTCGTGACCAGCGTCGGCCTGAGCACGGCACCTGCCAGCAGCAGCGCGCTGAGCACGCCGGACAGCGGGACCCAGCTCGGGGCGCGACGCGTACGCCCCTCCCAGATCGCGAGCACCAGCCAGCACAGCAGTAGCGCAGCCAGAGTGACGAGCAGGGCGCCGCTCACGCCGTCTGCCACGCTGAGTCCGCGCTCGCTCATCGGGCCTGCGCGCGGCGGCGCATCAGAAAGGGGGCGTGCACCTGATCGTCCTTGTAGTCCGAGCACAGCACGTACATGGCGATGTTGACGGCGAAGCGAATGGCGTGCTGGCGCTGCTCGTAACTGCTCGGCTCCGTGGGCAGTGAGCTCGAGCCATCGCCCTCGCGCGCCAGCGCACCGAGCAGGTCGTGCGCGAGCAGCAGCACCTGCGCGTTCTTGCCGCGCACGATGGCATCGATCGTGGGGGGGCCGAGCACGCGGCCGACCGGGCGATCGACGATGTAGAAGGTTTTGTAGAGCACGTGGGATGCGTCCAGCTTCACGGGCGGTGCCTCGGGCAGCACCCGTAGCAGCTCGCGTCGCACCGAGCGGCCGAAGGCGCCGTTCTGCGGGTCGGAGTCGTCCACCAGCAGCACCCCGCCGAGCCGAATGAACTTGGCCAGTCCGCGCCGCTCGGCGACGCTCAGCCCGCCCACGTCGGTCGAGCCGGCCCAGACCGCGAACGGCTCGCTGCAGAGCTCGGGGCGATCCAGGCCGATTTCCTTGGGCACGAGTCGCGCCGGCGCGCTGGTGCGATTCATCAGCTCGATCGACCAGGCCGAGGGGGCGCTGCTGCGCGGCGCTACCAGGCGCTTGCCGCCTGCCACGATTACGCGCGGATTGAACGCGCCGACGTCACCAAAGGCGTGAGCCTGCGTCGTGGTGGCCAGCGCGGCTAGGCCAGTGAGCACGACGCTGCGGCGAGTGGGACGGTGGTCGGCCAAGGCTCCGAGCTTTCACTCGAAATCGAGGACGCGCCAGACGCCAGCTTCGCGCTTGAGCTTGATCAGGTGGCCGGTCGGCAGCTGAACTTCGGCTACGTCGCCGTTGACCTGAATGTCGAGGGTCTCGGGATGCTCGAGGCCGTTGACGAGCGCACCGAGGTCGGTTTCGAGCGCGCTTTCGGAGTCGGCGCTGAGCACGGCGATGAGCGCGGGGTAGCTGCGCCGCGAGAGCGCGCGTCGCAGGCCCGACAGCGCCTGCGTGGGCGTGCGGGGGCGCGCGGGCAGCAGGCTGGTGGCGTCGACGCGAAATCGTCCTTCCTCCAGCACCAGCGTGGCGCTCTCGCCGTCGCTGAAGCGAGTCTCGGCGCTGGCGTCGACGCGGGCCCCGCCGCTCTGGATGGAGCGGGCCACCCGGCCCAGCTCGGCCCGGGACTCACGAACCAGGCGCTTGGTGCCGTCCGGGCCCAGGGCGCGCTGCCCCTCGAGGGTCAGGAGCGAGTAAACGGCGTCAGCATCACCGCGCTCGACCGCGCTTGCATAAGCAAGGGCTGTAACTTTCGGGTCAGGCAAGCGCCGGCCGGCACACCCCCAAAGCGCCACACACGCCGCAACCAGGAGGCAACGGACGACGAAACCCGGTTGGGCACGGGGCCCCAACGGGCGACGAGACAGCGAGGCGATGAGGCGGCGGGACATCGGCCGGGAGGACAGTGCTAGCGAAAGCCATGCCTCTTGGCTACCTTTTCGGGCCGATGAAGGCCTGGCTCGGCTTGGCGTGTACGCTCGTCGCGTGTGGAGGCGGGCCTCCGCCGCGCGCTCCGAACCCCACGCGACCGCTCGACGAGCCACGGGCGATCGAAGTGATCATCCAGGCGTTTCGGGAAGAAAAAGACCGACCGGTGCCCGGCAGCACGATCGCGCTCACCGAAAGCAAGCAGATTCACATCGACGTCGGCGCTGCAGAGCGTAAGTACGGTGTCGCATACGTGACAGCGGCGGAGCGCTTGGAGCTGGGTAGCGCGCTGCCTGAAAAGGACGAAACGATGGGTGACGCACTGCAGTTGGTGTCAGGGCTCGGTGACGACGGCGACGCGCGGGTGCTGGTGCTGCGCGACGGGGACTACCTCTACGACGAGAACGGCGGCAGCGACCCGAATGAGCGTCCGGCGCTCAGCGCAGAGCTCAAGCTCAAGCGCGACGTGCACGACTTCTTAGTGCGCGCGCACGTGGAGAGGTGGCCATGAGCGTCGCTACCAGCCCGCAGGAGGACAGCGCGCGCCGTTTCCTCGGTATCGCAGGCACGCTGGGTGTGGTCGGGATCGCCTTCAACCTCAACGGCGACGGCACGCTACCGAAGCTGCTGGTCGCCGCCGCCCTCGTGACGCTGGTCTGGAGCATCCACCGCTTCGGCCGCCTCGGCCCCGACGCCCCCATCGCCTTCGCCGTCCCCGAACCGACCGACGCGCCCAAGAAGAAGAAAAAGAAGAAGAAGCGCGCCGAGCCC